>NZ_QEWA01000011.1:0-12483 GCF_003390775.1 Thermobacillus sp.
AGGGGGAACGTTTACCCATCTAGCCTGCAATCACTCGAATTGACTGGAAAAACAGCCACAAAATTGAATGGAATCTTTGCTGATCGCTTCATCCGACTAGCGCTATTCCGGACTTTCGAAATTCAGGTTCATGTCCATCCCACTCAAGCCCCACCAAAGCCTCCAATCCCTTGCCGCACAAGGGTTTTCGGGATTTGAGGAACCAGTTGGTACAAAAAACCAAGAAAATAAAAAGTGTCCGTCCAATTGGAAGAAATTAGTCGAATGGCAGCAGGGGGCACGAAAATGGAACGTTGGGAAATGTCCAGGGAAATAATTTGAGGGAACAAAAGGAGAAGCTCAATCGGAACATAGCGGGAGGGAAACTGCTTGATAAATCAGCCACCGTTCCTATCCCCTCTCCCCAGTACCTTTTCAAAAGAAGTAAAAGCCAAGCATGAATCAGGGCAAAACCCTAACCACGCTCGGCTTCTTGGACATTTTTTATTGTCCCTGGACAGTTTTTATTTTCCCAGGACGGGATTTATTTGCTGTCTACAATTGGTGTCAAAAGACAATAATTCATGTCCATCCCACTCAAGCCCCACCAAAGCCTCCAATCCCTTGCCGCACAAGGGTTTGCGGGATTTGAGGAATTAGTTGGAACGAAATACCAGGAAAATAAAAAGTGTCCGTCGAATTGGAAGAAATTAGTCGAAAAGGCGGAAGGGGGCACGAAAACGGAACGTTGGGAAATGTCCAGGGAAATAATTTGAGGGGATAGGGAGCAGGGGTAAGGGGAGAGGAAAAAGGGATGGGTATATTGGGATAAAACCTGATCCCTCAACCCTTTCCGCCCTATACCCTGTCCCCCTATCAACAGAAAAGCCCAGCATGGACCCAGGCAAAACCCTGGCCACACTAGGCTTCATGGACATTTTTTATTGTCCCTGGACAGATTTTATTTTCCCAAGACGGGATGTATTAGCTGTCTACAATTGGATCGCGCTCGGCTGTCGCGTTACTCCACCGTCACGCTCTTCGCCAGATTCCGCGGCTTATCCACGTCATGGCCGAGCGCGAGCGACGCGTAATACGCGATGAGCTGCAACGGCACGACCGACAGCGCCGGCGTGAGGAGCGGGAGTGTGTCCGGGATCGCGAACAGCTCGTCGACCGACTTCGCGACCTCGTCCTTGTTGCTCCGGTTCACCAGGCCGAGCACGCGGGCGCCGCGCGCCTTCACTTCCTTGATGTTGCTCAGCGTCTTCTCGTACAGGTCTTCCTGCGTCACGAGCGCGATGACCGGCGTACCGTCTTCGATCAGCGCCAGCGTGCCGTGTTTCAGCTCGCCGGCCGCGTACGCCTCGGAGTGGATGTACGAGATTTCTTTCAATTTCAGCGATCCTTCCTGCGCGACCGCCCAGTCGATGCCGCGGCCGATGAAGAACAGGCTGCTGTGCTTCGCCATCGACTCCGCGATTTGCTTCAGCACGGCGGAATGCTCCAGAATGTCTTCCACCTGCGCCGGAAGCTCCTTCAAAGCGGCGATGACCGACGCGATAAACGCTTCATCCTTCGTGCCCAGCGTCTGCGCGAGATAGAGCCCGAACAGATAGAATGCGATGAGCTGCGTCGTGTACGCCTTCGTCGATGCGACGGCGATCTCCGGTCCCGCCCACGTGATGATGACGTCATCCGCCTCGCGGGCGACGGAGCTGCCGACGACGTTCGTGATGGCCAGCACGCGCGCGCCCGCGCGCTTCGCTTCGCGCAGCGCCGCCAGCGTGTCGGCCGTCTCGCCGGACTGGCTGACGACGATGACCAGCGTGTCCGGCGTTATAATCGGATTGCGGTATCGGTATTCGGAAGCGACGTCCGCCTCCACCGGAATGCGCGCCAGGCTCTCGATGACGTGCTTGCCGACGAGTCCGGCGTGCAGCGCCGTTCCGCAGGCGACGATGTGCACTCTGCGGATGTTCCGGATGTCGCCTTCCGTCATCTTGAGTTCCGGCAGCACGACCCGCCGGCCGTCCGGCGAGATGCGCGATCCCATCGTGTCGCGATACGCCTTCGGCTGCTCGTGAATTTCCTTCAGCATGAAGTGCTCGTAACCGGCTTTCTCCGCCGTCATCAGGTCCCAGTCGACATGGAAGACGTCCTTGGCCACGGGCTGACCTTCGATCGTCATCACTTCGACGCTGTTCTTCGTCAGCACGGCCATCTCGCCGTCCTCGAGAATGTACACCTCACGCGTATGCTCGAGAATCGCCGGAATGTCCGAACCGATGAAGTTCTCGCCTTTGCCGATGCCGATGATGAGCGGGCTCGCGTACCGCACCGCCACGAGGCGATCCGGTTCGTACTCCGTCAGGACGCCGAGCGCGAACGCGCCGCGCATCCGCTTCACCGCCCGCTGCACCGCCTTCACGATGTCGCCGTCATACTCGTCGGCGATCAGGTGGGACACGACTTCCGTATCCGTCTCCGACACGAACGTATGGCCCGCAATCGACAGCTCTTCGCGCAGTTCGAGATAATTTTCGATGATGCCGTTGTGCACAACCGTAAATTTGCGCGAATTGTCCGTATGCGGATGGGAGTTGATGTCCGACGGCTTGCCGTGCGTCGCCCAGCGCGTATGACCGATGCCGACCGAGCCCGTGAGCGGCGCGTCCTTCAGCTTCTCCTCCAGCACGGCGAGCCGGCCCTTCGCCTTGCGAATCTCCAGCCGGTCGCCGGTGTGAACGGCGATGCCCGCCGAGTCGTACCCCCGGTATTCGAGCTTCTTCAAGCCTTCGAGCAGAATCTCCTGCGTGTTCCGATTACCGATATATCCAACAATTCCGCACATTCGTTCGTACCTCCGCTATTCGGGATCCCCCGAAAGCCTCCGGGTCCGGAACGCATGTGCATGTGCGTCTATTCGATTGTGATGCCCATGCCGCATGACGAACCGGCAACGGGGCATTCAGGGTGATAAACGGCATGAATGCCTTGTCCTGGATCGTAATGGTCCGCTCTGCCGAGACCTTTGTCGGACCGGTCGCCCGGTCGTTTTCCTTCCCGGCTTGACGGCTGGAACGGATGCAGCCGGAGGGTCCCCGCCGAAAACTTCGAACACCCCCGCCTCGTCAACTTGCCGCCCGCCTCGCCGCCGCACCGCCATGCCGAAATCCCCGCTTCCCGCGGATGACGATGACGGCCGGCAGCAGCACGGGCCCGCAAGTTCTGGCGCTTGAATCGTTGGACTCACTACCCTCGCTTTCTTTCCCGAATTATAATCCCTATCATATGCATTTTCATGACAGAATGCAACGGCTAGAATTGTCGAAGCGCTGCGGCCGCCCCCGAATCCGACGGAAAATCCGCAAAATGAAAACAGCCGTGAACTCCGCGGGGAGTTCCGGCTGCCTCCGTCCATTTTCCTTATCCCAGCTCCGCTTTCACCACGGCCGCGATCCGTTCGACATGGGCCGCCACCTGGGCTTCGTCCGGCCCTTCCGCCATGACGCGGATGAGCGATTCCGTGCCCGACGGACGGACGAGCACCCGGCCGCTGTCGCCGAGTTCCGCTTCGGCCGCCGCCACCGCTTTCGCGATCGCTTCGTTGTCCTTGAACCTGGATTTATCCGCGACCCGCACGTTGACGAGCACCTGGGGAAATTTGCGCATGATCGTCTTCAGCTCGCTCAGCTTTTTGCCGGAAGCGACAAGCGTATCGACGAGCTGCAGCGAAGTGAGAATGCCATCCCCCGTCGTATTGTAATCGAGGAAAATGACATGCCCGGATTGCTCCCCGCCCAGGTTGAACCCGCCGCGGCGCATCTCCTCCATGACGTACCGGTCGCCGACCGCCGTGCGGGACGTCTTCAGCCCGAGCGATTCGGCCGCTTTGAAGAAGCCGATGTTCGCCATCACCGTCGTGACGATCGTATCCGCCTTAAGCTTGCCGGCCTTCCGCATCGCCTCGCCGCAGATGAGCAGGATGAAGTCGCCGTCCACTTCGGCGCCGGTCTCGTCGACCGCGATCAGCCGGTCCGCGTCGCCGTCGTAGGACAACCCCAGGTCCGCGCCGTGCGCCTTCACCTGGGCGATCAGATGCTCCGGATGCGTCGATCCGACGCCGTCGTTGATGTTCAGCCCGTCAGGCGAAGCGCCGACCGTGATCACTTCGGCGCCCAGCTCGCGGAAAATGCGCGGAGCCAGCTCGTAGGCCGCGCCGTGCGCGCAGTCCATGACGATGCGCAGCCCCTTGAACGAATGTTTCACCGTCGTCTTCAAATATTCGAGATAGCGGTACTTCGCCTCATCGTCCGTCGTGACGGTGCCGATGCCGCCGCCTTCCGGGCGGGGCAGCTCATCCCGCTCGGCGTCGAGCAGCCGCTCGATCTCGAGCTCCGTCTCGTCGGAGAGCTTGTAGCCATCCGCGCCGAAGAACTTGATTCCGTTGTCCGCCACCGGATTGTGCGACGCCGAAATCATGACGCCCGCATCGGCGCCGAGCAGCCTCGTCAGCCAGGCGACAGCCGGCGTCGTCACGACGCCCAGCCGGATGACGTCCGCGCCGATCGAGAGGAGCCCGGCGGTCAGCGCCGCCTCGAGCAACGGCCCCGAGATGCGCGTGTCCATGCCGATGACAACCTTCGGCTTATCCGCCTTGCCCGCCAGCACATAGCCGCCGCAGCGGCCGATTTTATACGCGAGTTCGGGCGTCAGCTCGCGATTCGCGACGCCGCGCACGCCGTCCGTTCCAAAATATTTCCCCATGAATTCGTCCCTGTCTCCTTCTCCCTGTCATGCTTCAGCGCGGGGCGCCGGTCGGGCCATCCCTTCGTTCGGACCATCTTCGCCGAACATGCAATGCCCGATCCTTGATCCCCGGTCTAACGGGATTCGCCGGCCGCGTCTTCCTCCGTGCCGTCTGTGATCTCCACGGTCGCCCTGAGCTGCTGCGGATACGACTGTGTGACGAACTGCGGCAAATGCACGTCGAGCACGATCGTGTGCTTTCCCGTCGGCAGCCCGTTCAGGTCGGCGATCACCTGCACGTCCTTCGCCGTCAGATCGGCCAGCACGCTCGGCGCTCCCGTCACGTTCAGATCGACGGTGCCTCCCTCCGGCTCCAGGATCCGCGCCTTCATGCCTTCGGCAAGGCCGGCCGTCGTGATGGCGATCTGCGGCAGCGTGATCGTCTCGGACGGTTCGAGCTCAATCGCGATTTCGATCTGTTTCGGTTCGATCTGTGCCAGATCGCGGCCCGGATCGAGATCGAGCGTGACCGTGCCCGAGCGCTGAACCGTCGACAGATTGAGCGTCACGCCGTCGAAATATTCCATCTTGTCAAGCGTCTCCTGCGGCCCGTAGACCGTGACCGTGTCCGTCGACGGCTTGAACGAGGCGATGCTCATGCCGATCGGCAGCCGTCCGGTGAAGCGGATTTCAAGCGGCAGCTTCTTGTACGGCTTCGTGATCGGCACTTCCACTTCGACCACGTTCGGGGTAAGCACGGCCCCTTCGATCTCGTTGCCGTTCTCATCGTATGCGGCAAGCCGCACCTTCTGTTCAACCACATTCGATTCGACGCCTTCGACATTGATCACCGCGCCGACATAGGCGACGGTGTTCAGCTGATCCTTCGGCATCTGCACGAACACCCGGTTGTTCGGCTTCACGATCGGTTCCGCGACCTTGTAGCCGTTCGCGGGCGTTCCTTCCGTCCGGATAATAGCTTCAAATTCCTTCGTCTGCACCGGCACGATGTCCACCTTGACCCGCGTCGGCGAAATCGAGCGAAGCTGGACGCGGCCCGGAAGGTCATACCGGACGACGAGATCGTGCACGCCTTCGCCGAGACCGGACACATCCACCCATACATCGGGTACGGCCGACATCAGGTCGGCGAGCCGCCCTTCGACGAGCAGCTGCACCGTGCTTGGCTCGATCGAACGCAGATATTGCGTCTCCGGATCGAGACCGCGCGTGCCGACTTTCACCGCCGTGAATTCGCGGGTGTCGATCGTGGACGCCACCTGATTCGGTGGCGACTCCGGATCGAAATGAACGACGGCGAACAGCAGGATGCCGATCACGACCGAGAGGATCTTGAGCACTGTCGGGTTGCTGAGCCATTTATCCATTCGAGGAATCCTCCTTCCGGTTCCAGAAGGCGAACTTCGAACGGCGTTTCTCCACCGCCTGATGCGGCGTGAGCTCCTGGAACAGCTTGGAGATCAGCGACTCCTCATTGATGTCGCGCACGATCATGCCTCCGACCGACAGCGAAACCTGCCCCGTCTCCTCCGAGACGATGATCGCCACCGCGTCGGTCACTTCCGTCAGCCCGATCGCGGCGCGGTGACGGGTGCCGAGTTCCTTGCTGATGAACGGGTTCTCCGACAGCGGCAGGTAACAGCCCGCGGCCGCCACCTGGCTGCCCCGGATGACGACGGCGCCGTCATGCAGCGGCGTGTTCGGCGTAAACAGGTTGATCAGCAGCTCGGAACTGATCCGCGCCTCCAGCATCGTGCCGGACTCGGTGTACTCGATCAGCCCCGTTTCCCGTTCGAAGACGATTAACGCCCCGATCTTTCGACGTGCCAAATAATTAACGGCCTTAATTACTTCGCCGATTTGATCCGTCACATCGCGGTTAACCAGCGTCGACCGCGCGAAAATCTTGCCCCGGCCGAGCTGTTCAAGCGCCCGGCGCAGCTCCGGCTGGAAAATGATCAGCACGGAGACGACCCCGAACGTGAACATCTGATTTATGAGCCATTTCAGCGTGTACAGATTGAACCAGGTGCTGACCGCCCACGTTGCGACGAGGACGAGAATACCCTTGAGCAGTTGGACAGCCCGCGTGCCGCGTACGATCATGATGAGCTGGTAGATGATAAAGCTGACGATGGCAATGTCGATGATATCCTTGATCCAATCGTTCCATGTCATGTCCTGAAAATAACTCACGGATCCGCCCCCTACGACCGTACACAGGCCCGCTCCGATCGTCTGCTTCAACTTATAGGATTTCTAGATAACGTAACGCAAATCCTCCAACTTGTCAAAAAAAAGTGCCCTCCGGCGATGGAGGGCGTTTCCAGAGTCATGAAGCAAGATCGATAACCGTGCTTCTCAGCTTGTACCAGATCCAGTCGAGCGCCTGATTGATCTCCCGCGCTTCGCCGATCACCTTCGCCGTCGAAGCCATGTTGACCGACCCGTCGATCACCGTCAAATTCCCGCGTATCTCGCCGACTACGACCGCCTCGCCGTTCTCGATGATCAAATCCCCGTCGACCCGCGCGCCTTCCGGCACGACCACCTTGTTCCCTTCGATGACGATCTGCGACAGATCGCTGCCTCTGACGACCATCTCCTGGTCCTGTTCCCACGAAGCGATAAAGCTGGCCAGCAGGACGAGGCTGAGCATGGCCGCCACCGTAACGCCCGGGTATTGCCGCAGCCACCGTGCGAGCCGTCTGCTGCGACGCCCGGGAACGCTCTTCAGGATGCGGTCCGTCAGGGCCGCCCGATCGGCTTCGTTGCGCCCGACGGGCGCGGCAAGCGCCATATGCAGGAATCCTTCGGTCCGCTCATAATCGTTGAATCGTTCTCGACATTCCGGACAGCCGCCCAGATGCGCCTTCAGCTTGGACGCATCCTCATGCGCCAGATCGCCATCAAAATACTCGTGCATGAGTCTGGAGGCTTGTGCGCAATTCATGGCCAGTCCCTTCCTTCTGAGTTCAACGCATGTTTGCATGATTGTTCTATACAGTACGTATCGATCAGGGCAAGGTTTCAAAATTCATCCGGCGGAAAATTCGACCGCTCACAATTTGCGCTCCAGCTTCTTCCGCAGATACTCCCTTCCCCGATGCACCCGCGTTTTCACCGTTGTCACCGGCATGTCGAGCACTTCGCCGATCTCCTGCAGCGGCAAGTCGTGCAAATAACGGAGCACCATGACGGACTTGTATTTCGCCGGCAATGTATCGATCGCCTGGCGGACGATCCGCTGCGTCTCCGACAGCAGCATTTCGCTTTCCGGCGTGCGATCGTCGCTCGGGATGACCGCGTAACCGTCCAGTCCTTCGTGTTCGGTGGATTCGGCGTCAAGCGAGTAGGTCGCCTTACGCTTCCGCAGCCGGTCGATGCACAGGTTCGTCGCAATCCGGTAGATCCATGTGGAGAACTTCATCCCTGCATCGTACCGGTCCAGATTGCGGTAGACGCGCAGGAACGCCTCCTGCACGACGTCCTCCGCCTCCTGACGGCTGCCCAGCATCCGGAAGGCCATATGATACAGCTTATCCTGATAGAGTCCGACGATCTCGGCGAACGCCTGCTGATCGCCTTTCAGCGCCTTGCGCGCCAGGCGCGCTTCGACCGGTATCACGATTCCTTGTTCCCTGCCTTCCAACCGGCATTCCCGTGACGGCTGCATGCGGGCCGCATCAGCCCGTATTCCGGAGACCGGCCGCAATACCGTTGATCGTCAGCAGCACTTCGCGCAGCAGATGGGGATCGTCTTCCCCGCGGGCGCGCAGCGCGCGGAGTTCGGTAAGCAATTGCACCTGAAGATAGCTGAGCGGATCGACGTACGGATTGCGCAGCCTGATCGAGTCCTGAATGATCGGCACGTTGTCCAGAATTTCCTTCTGGCCCGTCACGCGCAGGATCATCTCGGTCGTCAGCTCGTATTCCCGTTCGATCATGCCGAAGATGCGGTCCCGGATGGCCGGATCCTTGATCATGCCGGCATACTCTTTGGCGATATGCATGTCGGCCTTGGCCAGCGCCATCTGCAGATTGTCAATCAGCGTACGGAAGAACGGAAACTCCACATAGGCACGGCGCAGCTTCTCCAGCTTCGCTTCGTCGCCGCCGACATACTCCGCCATTGCCGTGCCCGCGGCATACCAGGCCGGCAGCAGGAAACGGCTCTGCGTCCAGGCGAACACCCACGGAATGGCGCGCAGATCTTCGAACCGGTCGCTGTTTTTCCGCTTCGAAGGCCGCGAGCCGATGTTCAGCTCGCCGATCTCGTTCAGCGGGGTCGACTCCTTGAAGAACGTCAGGAAGTCCGGATCGCGGAAAATGAGATCCTGATACTTCTTCATCGCCCGTTCCGACAGTTCCTTCGCGATTGATTCGTACTCCGCGTTCTTGTCGTTGTTCTCTTCGGGGTACTTCGCCAGCCGCGCAGCCGTGATCAGCGCGCTCGTCGCCTGCTCGAGGCTGCGGTAGGCGATTCCCTGCATCGCATAGCGGGAAGAGAGCACCTCGCCCTGCTCCGTAATCTTGATGCCTCCGCCGATCGTGTGCGGCGGTTGCGCGAGAATGCTGTAATTGAGCGGCATGCCGCCGCGTCCGAGCGCGCCGCCCCGGCCGTGGAAGAATTTCAGCTTCACGCCGTAGCGATTGCCCGTCTCCGTGATCTCGTTCAGCGCGACGCGCAGCTCCCAGTTCGCCGTCACGACGCCACCGTCCTTGTTGCTGTCGGAGTAGCCGAGCATGATCTCCTGCAGCTGCCCCATCGCTTCGACGGACGCTCGGTAGATCGGCAGATCGAATACGCGCTGCATGATGCCCGGAGCGGCATGCAGGTCGTCGATCGTCTCGAACAGCGGCACCGGCTGCAGCGTGCAGACGACCTTGCCGTCCTCGTCCCTGCGGAACAGGCCGACTTCCTTGGCGAACAGCAGCACTTCAAGCATGTCGCTCGCGCCCTGCGTCATGCTGATCAGGTAGCTGCGCACGCAGTCCACGCCGAATTCCTTCTGTGCGCGGTAGACGGTGTGGAAGACATCCAGACATTCGCGGGTTGAATCTGAATACTCGATATGCGGCGACGTCAACGGCCGCGGATCGTTCAGCAGCTGATCCAGCAGCCGGATCTTCTCTTCTTCATCCAGCGCCGAATAATCCGGCGTTATCTTCATTTTCGCCAGAATCTCCGCAATCGCATTCTCATGCTCCTTGCTGTGCTGGCGAATATCGAGCGTCGTCAGATGGAAACCGAAGAGTTCCACCTGGCGGATCAGCTTGCGGATATGGGTATCGGCGACATAATCGGCGAAATGGTAGCGCAGGCTTCGGTCGATGATCTTCAGATCCTGCTTCAATTCCTCGGCGCTGTTGTAGCGGGCCGGCGTGCCTTTCAGCTCTTCGCGCTTCATGTTCGCCAGCTTCTGCAGCATATAGCCGATCTTGATCCGGTACGGCTCCTTGTCGTTGCGCCACCGGTCCATGTTCGCCAGATTCCCGATCGCCTCGCAATCCCGGCGGATCGACTCGATCAGCTCTTCCGACACCTTCACGATGCTTGTGCTGAAGCTGAGCAGCGACATCAGCTTGCGCAGTTCCGCGCGGTACTTCGACACCGTAAGCTGACGATGCCGGTTGAACGTCTCCCACGTTACATCCGACGTGCAGGACGGATTGCCGTCCCGGTCGCCGCCGATCCACGAACCGAAGCGGAGATACGTCGGCACATGCCAGCGTTCGCCCGGATAATATTTGTCCAGGCAGCGCTCCAGCTCCTCATAGACGTCAGGCAGCACATCGAACAGCGTCTGATCGAAATAGAACAGCCCGTTCTGCACTTCGTCGAGGACGGTCGGCTTGCGGCTGCGAAGCTCGTCCGTCTGCCAGAGGGTCAGCACTTCGTTGAGCAGTTTGTCCCGCAGACGCTCGCGCTCGCGGTTCGTCAGCGTCGGATTGTCCAGTTCCAGCACGTCGCAGGCCATCCGTTTGTGAATGTCGAGCACGGCGCGTCTTGTCGCCTCGGTCGGATGCGCGGTCATGACAAGCTCGAGCGAGATGCCTTTGATCATTTCCCGAACGATCTCGACCGGAACGCCGCGTTCCTTCAGATCCTTCACTGCGCTCTCGATGGAGCCCGGCTGCACGGCTGCGCCCGCCGAACGTTCATAATCCCGCTTGCGCCGAATCCGGTGAATCTGTTCCGCAATATTGACGAGCTGAAAATAAATCGCGAACGCCCGGATCACCTGATGCCGAATCTCCGGATTGAGCGATTCCACGAGCTGTTTGAACTCCTCATGCAGCTTCGGGTCGAACGACGCGCGGAGCGTCTTGCTCATCTCGCGGATGCGTTCGACGACTTCGAGCAGCTGCTGTCCGCCCTGGTGCACGAGCACTTCACCCAGGATGTTGCCCAGATAGCGGACATCCCGCCTCAGCAGGCTGCTGACCTGGGGGCGGCTCTGAGCCGTTTGGGTTGCGGCTTGATCGGACATACCTTTCCTCCTGACTGTTCATGCGCACTGCGCCGCAAGCGCAGCATCCGTATAAAAACTCACTCTCTCCATCATACAACAAAACGGGCTTCCGATGAAGTCCGTGCATAAAAAAAACTCCTTACCAACCGTAAGGAGTTTCCGATATGCGCTGTTATGGAGCGGGTGATGGGAATCGAACCCACGCTACCAGCTTGGAAGGCTGGAGTTCTACCATTGAACTACACCCGCGGAAAAAGTGGCGTGCCCAGAGAGATTCGAACTCCCGACCTTTTGATTCGTAGTCAAACGCTCTATCCGGCTGAGCTATGGGCACATAAAGAAATGGAGCGGACGACGGGAATCGAACCCGCGACCCTCGCCTTGGCAAGGCGATGCTCTACCGCTGAGCCACGTCCGCAGATTATGCTGCCATTAATTCCGATGACTTCATCGAAGCGGCAACAACAAATATATCAGGTTTTCAGGATGATTGCAAATGATTTGTCACGAACATCTGCAATCGGTATGCGCACTCACAGGCGGCAGGCAGATGGTGCGCGTAGAGGGACTTGAACCCCCACGGTTGCCCGCTGGAACCTAAATCCAGTGCGTCTGCCAATTCCGCCATACGCGCACGGGCTGATGGTGAGCCATGTAGGACTCGAACCTACGACACCCTGATTAAAAGTCAGGTGCTCTACCAACTGAGCTAATGGCTCATAACGTGGCTGGGGATCTAGGATTCGAACCTAGGAATGACGGAGTCAAAGTCCGTTGCCTTACCGCTTGGCTAATCCCCATCGAAAACGCTGCTTGGGTGCAGCAGAGCAAAAAAAAAAGATGGTGACCCGTAGGGGATTCGAACCCCTGTTACCTCCGTGAAAGGGAGGTGTCTTAACCCCTTGACCAACGGGCCACATAAGAGAAGGAGAAAAAAAGCTGGAGCTCTCAACCGGGATCGAACCGGTGACCTCATCCTTACCATGGATGCACTCTACCAACTGAGCTATGAGAGCGTGTGGCTCCCCGAACAGGACTCGAACCTGTGACAACTCGGTTAACAGCCGAGTGCTCTACCGACTGAGCTATCGGGGAATGAGGGGGTGTGTATTCCATTATACAGGAAAATTTGCACCCTGAAAACCGGATGCGAATGATTTGCTTCAAGCTGAACCCGTTTCCGGGGCCCCCGCAAAGTAATCGGACTACGCTTCGAAGCGAATCGTCACTTTGTGGGGTATTTTTAGGATAAGCC
>NZ_QEWA01000010.1:0-12264 GCF_003390775.1 Thermobacillus sp.
TTCAGAAAGATGCAAGACATGTTCGTCGACGCGATGAGAAGCACGCTGGAGATGTTGGATCAGATCATTTTGGAGCAAAGGGATCGAGAGCGGTATCGCGTCAAGGCTGAACGGGAGACCAGCGTGACCCGGACTTTTTTTTTGTCTCCAGTTCCATTACACTAGAGAGGATGACCAGGGTTGCTCCGGGGGTGGGTCATATGTCCAACAAACAATATACCATCGGTCTCGCCATTGTGGCCGCCGGCATCGTCATATTGCTGGGCAAGCTCGGCGTATTCGCATTTATCGGAAACATTTTCTGGCCGCTTCTTGTTCTCGTGCCGGGCGTGCTGCTCCACATGCTCTATTTCGGGCGCATGCTGGGCAATGCCGCAGTGCTCATACCGGCCGGAGTGCTCACCGTGTACGGCCTGCTGTTCTTCGTCTGCAATCTGTTCGGCTGGAAACTGATCGCGGGGCTGTGGCCGTTCTTCCTGGCCGGGCCGGCGGTCGGGCTGTACGAATACAGCATGTTCGGACCGAACAGGGACCGGACGATCCGGCTGATCGCAATCGGGCTGCTCGCCCTGTCCGCGCTGCTGCTCCTGATCGGCCTGTTCCGTTCGGCATTCATCTATCTGCTGGCCGCCGCGCTCATCCTGGGCGGCGCCTGGATCGCATACGGGCGGCGCATCCGCTGGTGACGCCGCGGCGGGCGGGAATCTGACAGACGGAAAGGATTACGACTGTGCATCCGAGAGAACACATCCGCAACATTGCGATCATCGCCCACGTCGATCATGGCAAAACAACGCTCGTGGACCGGTTGCTTCAACAGTCCGGTTTGTTCCGCGAGGGCGAAACCCTGCAGGAACGGATGCTCGATTCCAACGATCTCGAGCGGGAACGAGGCATCACGATACTGGCGAAAAATACGGCCGTTACATACGGGGATTACCGCATCAACATCGTCGATACGCCGGGGCATGCCGACTTCGGCGGAGAAGTGGAGCGCATTCTGCGCATGGTGGACGGCGCACTGCTCGTCGTCGATGCGTTCGAAGGCTGCATGCCGCAGACGAAATTTGTCCTTCGCAAGGCGCTTGAACACCGGCTTGTCCCGATCGTCGTGGTCAACAAGATCGACCGTCCGAACGCGCGGCCGGCGGAGGTGGTCGACGAGGTGCTGGAGCTGTTCATCGAACTCGGCGCGGATGACGACCAGTTGGATATCCCGGTTGTTTACGCGTCGGGGCTCGAGGGTTTCGCAAGCCTCGAGCCCGATGAGCGCGGCACCGACATGAAGCCGCTGTTCGACGCGATCGTCCGCCACATTCCCGCGCCGCCCGGCGATCCGGAAGAGCCGGCGCAATTGCTCGTCTCGCTGCTCGATTACAACGACTACCTCGGCCGGATCGCAATCGGCCGGATACACCGCGGCAGCCTGAAGCCCGGACAGGCCGTCGCGGTCCTGGCAAGGGACGGCGGCAGCCGGCAGGCACGGATCGAGAAGCTGTTCGGCTTCAAGGGCTTGAACCGGATCGAGATCGACGAGGCGGGCGCCGGGGACATCGTCGCTGTCGCCGGGATCCGCGACATCAACATCGGTGAGACGATCGCGGACCCCGCGCGGCCCGATCCGCTGCCGGCGCCGAAGATCGAGGAGCCGACGCTCAAGATGACGTTCCTCGTGAACAACAGCCCGTTCGCCGGACGGGAAGGCAAATACGTCACGTCGCGGCGTCTGCGTGAACGATTGATGAAAGAGCTGGAGACCGACGTCGCGCTGCGCGTGGAAGAGACGGACAGCCTCGATGCCTTCATCGTGTCCGGGCGCGGCGAGCTGCATCTCGGCATTCTCATCGAGCACATGCGCCGGGAAGGCTATGAGCTGCAGGTGTCGAAGCCGGAAGTGATCGTGCGGGAAGAGAACGGCGTCCGTCTCGAGCCGTACGAGCGGCTTGTGATCGACGTGCCGGACGAGAGCGTCGGCGCCGTCATGGAAAGCCTGGGGCCGCGCAAAGCCGAGCTCGTCGCCATGACGCAGGGTGAAGGCGGCCACACGCGGCTCGAATATATCGTTCCGTCGCGCGGCCTGATCGGCTGGCGGACGACGTTTCTGACGCTGACGCGCGGATACGGCATCATGAACCACGCTTTCGAACGGTACGGCCCGCTTACCCCGGGCGAAGGATTCGGACGCAGGCAGGGCGTGCTGATCGCGAGCGAATCCGGAACGGCGACATTTTACGGCATGCTGTCGGTCGAAGACCGCGGCGTGCTGTTCATCGAACCCGGGACGGAAGTGTACGAGGGGATGATTGTCGGCGAGCATAACCGCGAGACCGACATCGTCGTCAATGTCTGCAAGACGAAGCAGCTGACGAACATCCGCTCCTCGACGAAGGAAGAGACCGTCAAGCTGAAGACGCCGCGGCTGCTGTCCCTCGAGGCGGCGCTCGAATATTTGAACGACGACGAATATTGCGAAGTGACGCCGAAATTGATCCGTCTGCGGAAGAAAATTTTGAACAAGAGCGAGCGTGAGCGGGCGGAGAAGCATCGCAAATCGGCCCAGGCCGGCGTATGAACCGGCAGTCGGAGCGAAGGAGGGGAGAACATGCAGGAATGGCTGGCGGAACATATGCTGGTCTCTTACTTGCTCATCGTCGGGTTCACCATTTTTATTTTCAACAATGTGTTCCGACCGGTGCGTAGGCTCCCGATTCTGAAGGAGATTCTCGTCTATGTGACGATCGCGATCGGCAGCCTGGTGCTGCTCGTCCTTCAGGTCGACAAGCTGCCGATCATCCAGTGCATGGCCGTGGCGGTCGTGCTGATGCTGATCTTGAGGCTGCGGCAGCTCTATGACCGGTGGCGGAAAGACCGCGGAAATGCGGACCGTAACGACAAGGAGCGGGATGCGGCGGATGAAGTTCGATGATGCGTTGTTCAACTGGCTGCAGATGGAGATTGTGGCTGCCGGCCGGCCGGACGACCGGGCGGCATTGGACACGAGGGATTTTTTCCTGCAGATTCTGACGGAAGATCACGGCGTGACCGAAGTCGGCATCGCGGAGACCGACGATGATTTCGTTACCGTCGCCTACGTCCGCGAAGGCTGTCCCGGCCGATGGCGGGCGCCTCGGCAGGCGGCCGAGCAGCTGCTCATCGACATCAACGCCAATCCCAAATTCAACGAACAATAGGTGAGCGCATGAGCACGCAGAATCCGCTGCCTCCCCGCAGAGAAACCCGCCGGGCGAAGAAGCGGGAAGGCCGCAAATCACGGAAAAGATGGCTGCTCTGGGTGCTGCTTCCGCTGCTCGTGATTGCGGGGGCGGCCGCCTGGTATATCGGGGATCTGCTCGGCACCGCGAAGGAAGCGATCCGGAACATCAGCACGGATGAAGAAGAGAAGGGCGAAACCACGGTCGTGCCGCCGGAACAATCCGTGCGGGAACAGCCGATCGCGATGCTGGTGATGGGCCTCGACACGCGGGAGAAGATCGGCGGGATGAACACGGACGTTCTGATGGCGGCCGCGTTCGATCCGGAGAAGAAGCGGGCGGTGGTCGTCACGATTCCGCGCGATTCCCGGATTGACGTCGAAGGTTACTCGACCCGGAAGGCGAACGCCTATTACGCCAATTTCTATTCGGCCGCCCGCAATAAAGGGCGGGATGCGAAGGAAGCCGATCTGCAAGCCCGCCGCGAAGTGAAGGAGCTGTTCGGCAAATTTTTCGGCATCCCGATCGACTATACGGCGAAGATCAATTTCAAGGGCTTCTCCGACATCGTGGACGCGCTCGGCGGCATCGAAGTGTACGTCGATCAGGACATGCGGTACAAGGATGTGGCCGGCGGCACCGACATCAACCTGAAAAAGGGATTCCAGAAGCTGAACGGCGACCAGGCGCTCGATTTCGTCCGATACCGGCAATCGAACGCCGGTACGCGCCAATCGAGCGATCTGGAGCGCAACAGGCGGCAGAGCGAAGTGATCGGCGCGCTGACGGACCGTCTCATGTCGCTCGGCAGCCTCACGAAGCTGGACGACGTGATCAAAGCGGTCGGAAACAATCTGTCGATCGATATGCCGTCGTCGGAGATTGAACGGATGATCGCCGTCTATTTCGGCATCCGCCGGTCCGACATTACGTTCATCCAGCTTGACGGGAAATGGCGCAGCCCCTATATGCATCTGGATGAGGCGAAGCTGGAGGAAGCGAAGGCCGCGCTGCGTGAGATCATGGCGCCGCGCCTTGCGCAGCGGGAGGCGACCGGCCGGTAGTAGGACGATCCCCGCTGTGGTATAATGAAGGCAAGATTGCACGGTTTGTGAATTCCCCATCCACGCAGCCAAGGAGGTCATGCGGGTGGCCGAAACGTTGACAGCGTTGTCTGACGCGCAGTTCGCCGCCATGCAGGGTGAAACGTTCGTACTGCTGCACACCATCGACGCGGAGACCGGTTCACCGACGACGAACGCGATTTCGTGGATTTTCGCGCCGAACCCGTCCGTGCTCCGGTTCGCCGTCGACGGGCGTTCCCGCCTTGTCGCCAATCTGAAGAACAATCCAGCCGTTGCCGTCACGCTGTTCGCCGGCGGGACGGTGCAGGCCGTCTACGGGACGGCTTCGGTCGTAACGGACGCGCTGGAAGGCGTGCCGTTCCGGCTCGTCTGTTTCGACATCGCGATCTCCGCGGTACGCGACGCGATGTTCTACGGCGCGCGGCTCACGGCGCTGCCCGAGTACGAGAAAACCTACGACAAGCGCGCCGCCGACAAGCTCGACGGACAAGTATTCGAAGCCATGAAGAAAGCCTAGCGACCCTGTGGGCCGTTAGGCTTTCCTTGTTTTTTACAGCCTTTTACAGCCGTCCGTCCGTCTTCGGCGCTTCCGTCTCCGGCGGATCATTCAGCTCGATGTCGCGCGGCAGCTGCGGCATGATCCGGCCGATGATGTCGGTCAGTTCTTCGACAAATCCGGCAACCGGATGACCGGCTTCGATGTCGGCGCGGATTTCGCGGATCCGTTCGTTCAGATCCATGTCGGCTGTGACGAAGGCGTCAATGCCGTACGGATCTTTGCGGAACGCTTCGGCTACGGAATATTTGATCGTCCCGACCCGCGAACGGTCGAGTTTCTCGTCCACATCGATGCCGACGACGGCCGTATTGCCGAATACGACGCATCTCGCGTCTTTTACGCCGGGAATGTTTTTCGCCAGCGTTTCGAGATGGCGCGCGACGGCCGCCGGATCATCGATTTCGAGTTTCTGCATCTCCTGCGCATTCCGCGTTTGCACTCCGTCGGCGCCGGGAGGAGGTGAAGTTTGCTCGTTCCCCGTCTGTCTGCCGCAGCCGGCGGCAGCCATGATGCACAGACTGACGACCAGACACCAGGCGAACCGTTTCGTCATCGCTCCGCATCCTTTCATCGCTTTTCGTTCGATATCTGTCCTTCGCGATCTGTCCTTAGCGTTGCCCCGATGTTCCGCTGATATGTATTTCCACGCTGCCATACCGACGCCGGGAGGTATCCGCGATGAAGAAAATCTACGTGCTCGACACCAATGTGCTGCTCCATGATCCGCAGGCACCGCTGAAATTCGAGGACAATGTGGTCGTCATTCCCGCCGTCGTGCTGGAAGAGATCGACGCGAAGAAACGGCTGCAGGACGAAATCGGCCGCAATGCCCGGCAAGTCTCGCGCATGCTCGACGGACTCAGGGAACGGGGACGGCTGCATGAAGGCATTCCGCTCGATCAGGGCGGCGTGCTCAAGGTCGAACTCAATCACCGCAGCTTCATCCGGCTGAAAGCCCGGTTCGGCGAGATGACCAGCGACAACCGGATGCTCGCCGTGGCGCTGAATTATCATCTGGAGGAACAGGAGAGCGATTCTCCCCGTCCGGTCATCGTCGTCAGCAAGGACGTGCTTGTCCGGGTGAAAGCGGATGTGCTCGGCCTGCCGGCGCAGGATTACCTGTCGGACCGGACCGTGTCGCCCGACGCGTTCTATACCGGGTATTCGCAGGTGTATGTCCATCCGGGGGTCATCGACGCGTTCTACACGGACCGCTCGCTTGCCGTATCCGAGCTCGGGAAGACCGTCTATCCGAATGAATTCGTCATTCTGCGAGACGAGACGGGCACGTCGAAATCGGCGCTCGCCAAGGTGTCGACCGACGGGACGCGGCTTGAGCCGCTGCGGCTCGCCGGCGATCCGGTCTGGGGCATCACCGCCCGCAACGCGCAGCAGCGGATGGCGCTGGAACTTCTGCTCAGCGACGACATTCCGCTCGTCACGCTGACCGGCCGGGCCGGCACGGGCAAGACGCTGCTGGCGCTGGCCGCGGCGCTGCACAAGGTCGAGGACGAGCGGCGCTACAAGAAGCTGCTGATCGCGCGACCGATCGTGCCGATGGGGAAGGACATCGGCTATCTGCCGGGCGAGAAGGATGAGAAGCTGCGCCCGTGGATGCAGCCGATCTATGACAATCTCGAGTATCTGTTCGATGCGAAAAAGTCGGGCGATCTTGACAAAATCCTGATGGGGCTGGGGAGCATACAGGTCGAGGCGCTGACCTACATCCGCGGCAGGTCGATTCCGGGGCAGTACATCATCATCGACGAGGCGCAGAACCTGTCCCGGCACGAGGTGAAAACGATCGTCACCCGCGTCGGCGAAGGGAGCAAGATCGTGCTGATCGGCGATCCGGAACAGATCGACCATCCGTACCTCGATTCGGTAAGCAACGGGCTGACGCTGATCGTGGAAAAGTTCAAATCGGAGTCCATCAGCGGCCATGTGACGCTGGAGAAAGGGGAGCGCTCGAAGCTGGCGCAGCTCGCGGCCGAGCGTCTGTGATCCCCGCCGCGGAGAATGACGCGCCCCGCCGCGGGCTGACCGCCCTGCAGCGGGGCACGGATGCGCGGCGGCTGCATGCCGCCCGGCCGGCGGGTTGTCATTCCGCATTGCCGTTCTGCCGGCGGCGGAGCCCGATGCGCAGCTCGACGGTGAGCACGCCGTCGTCGGCATCGACGGCGGTGGCTCGGACCAGCGGCACGAGCAGCTGCGGATAGAAGCCGAGGTCGAACCGCCGCTCCAGTTCGCGGATCGTCGTGTCGGGCAGGGCGAAGCCGTTGAACACGATCTTCTCGGTATGGAACCGGACGACATGCTCGGGTTCGTCTTCGATGGTGTAGCTGCCGGCGATTTCCACTTCGAGATCTTCGCGCCGGCCGTATGCCGACACAACGCCGTCTTCGAAACGGAAGGCGAAAGATTCAAACAGCGGATTCTGTTCCCGGAGGAACGCGTTCAGGTCGTCTTCCGGCAGACGCACCGTGTAGGTGAAGCCCGACTGTTTCACAAGGTCTTTCCGCTCGGCGAGCCATCCGGGAAGGCTCTCCATCGCGTCCGCCAGCGCCCGGAAATGGCGTTCGACTTCGGGCAGGCCGGTATTCTCCCACCAGGCGAGCCATTCGGCGATGAGCAGCCGGAGCCGTTCGCTGTCTCCGCTGGCATTGATGATGCCGTCCACTTCGGCACGGAGCCGGATCACCCGCTCGCGCTGCAGGCGCAGATCCCGCTCGATCTCTTCCAGCCGCTTCTCCTCCGCGATCAGTCGCTCGCGCTCTTCCAGCCAGTCTTCCCGTTGCTTGTGATAGGTTTCGAGCGTAAACTTGTCATGGGACAGCATTTCGTCGAGATAATCGAGCATGGCGAGCAGATCCGACAGGCTGTCGGACGAGAAGATGGCCTGAATCAGCACATCCCGCTCGCCCATGTACCAGGACCTCAGTACGTCGCCGACGCGTTCCCGGCGCAGGTCGAGTTCGGCCTCCAGTCCGGCGATGCTGTCGTTCAGCGCCTGGATCTTCCCGGCCGTCTCCCGGCGCTGGCCGGCGATCCGCTCGATCTCCTTGTCGAGCTCGGCGATGTTCAGGCTTTTCTCGAGCAGCTCGCGGACTTCCTCATCGCTCATGGCGCTTTCGTCCTCGGCGAGCGCCGGCCCGGGAGCCGCTGCCCAGATGATCATAACGGCTGCCAGCAAGGCGGCGAGCCGATTTCTGCGCGGACGATGCAAGCGCTGGTCCTCCTCTCGCAGCCGGATAACACCATACGTATGCCGGACTTGTTCCCATTATAATCGGAAGGTGCGGTTTTGTCCTTCATCCGGTTTTTCCGGGAAGGAGGACGCCGTCCGGGAAAGGATGCGAACCATGACGGAACGGGATGAAACGCAAATGACGGAACTGACCGGACTTCTGATCCGGCGCATCCGGGAAGACGGGCGGACGGGATATGTCACGGATGCGGACGGGAAGCGCCGCAGTCTGCCGGCCATTCCGTTCCGCGACTACATGGCCGTCTGCCTGTATGATGAGAAGCACGGCTACTACGCCGCCGGTCCGAACCGGGTCGGCCGGGAAGGCGATTTCTACACGAGCGCCGACATCGGCGGCGTCATGTCCGCCGTCCTGGCGCGCTTCGCGAGCCGGACGTTCGCGGGCAGCGGCCGGCCGCCGGTCATCTTCGAATGGGGCGCCGGCACCGGACGCCTCGGCATCCGCCTGCTTGACGAATGGCGGAACATCGAGCCGGACCGGGCGGTTTCCGTCCGGTACGTGATGGCGGACAGCCACGCCGGCCATCGGGAGGCGGCCCGCCGCGGCGCCGCGGAAGCCGGACTCGCCGCGTCGGTCGAAGCGCTTGCGCCGGACGAGGCGGAGGCGCTTCTGGCCGAAGCGTCGGGGCCGCTCATCCTCGCGAACGAGCTGCTCGACGCGTTTCCGTTTCGGCGCATCAAGCGGGAAGGCGGGAAGCTCTGGGAGATCGGTGCGGCGTACGACGAGCGGGAAGGGCGGCTGCGCGACGCGCTGATGCTGCTTGACCGGCCGTCGCTGGACAGGCTGGAAGCGGAAGGGCTGAAACCGCTTGAAGGGCAGGAATTCGAGTGGGGGACGGATGCGCTCGCCTGGCTGGAGCGGATGCTCGGCATCGTGCGGGCAGGCCGGATCGTGCTGATCGATTACGGCGACGTGCAGGAAGAGCTGCTTGCTCCGCACCGCATGAAGGGCACGATGCGTTGCTACCGGCGGCATGTCGTGCACGATGACCCCTACCGGCATCCCGGCGACCAGGATATTACCGCGCACGTCAATTTCACCGCGGTAATGCGGACGGCCGAACGATGCGGATGGCGGACCGTCTGGTACGGCACGCAGATGCGGTTTCTGCTCGAGGGCGGTGTGCTGGAGCTTCTCCGGGAGCATGCCGGGACGGATCCGTTCTCCCCGGAAGCGCGCCGCAACCGGGCAGTGCGCCAGCTCTTGTTCAGCGACGGGATGAGCGAATTGTTCAAGGTGGTCGTGCTCGAGCGGCCGTGAGAAATGAAAAACAGCCTCGCATGAACTGCGAGGCTGTTTCCGTTCACCGCCGGATCAGTACGGCATTTCCATCACGAAGACGGAATAGTACGTGAATCCGAGGAATGCGACGATCATATATCCCCAGAACGTCAATATGTAGCTGCGTTCCGACAGATTCAGGTAACCCAGCAGGATGAAGAACGCGGTCTGGAAGAAGAAGAGCAGCGCCATCTCGATCAAGCCGCCCGCGAAAGCCATCAGCCCGATCGCAAGCGTCAACACGCCGAGCACCCGGAACATGCGTGCCATATCAATATCCCCCTCTCGTTGCCACGGATCCCATAACCTATCGTCCATTATAGCGCCGCTTGCCGCCGGAGTAAACCGGGAACCTTGACGATTCGGCGAACTTTTCGTCCGCCACGCGCCGGTCCCCGTTAGCATGCCCTTCGGGAGGCGGCTTCATGTATGCGTCCCGGGGATATTGGCAATACATTTGAGTATGCGATAGATTCTATGAACTCTACCAAGGGCATAGAGATAAAACAAGCGACTTATTTTGTTGGGAGGTTGTGGGTTTATGGCGGCAGTCAGACAAGACGCATGGACACCGGAGGACGATCTCATTTTGGCCGAAGTGACGCTTCGCCATATCCGGGAAGGAAGCACGCAGCTTGCGGCGTTCGAGGAAGTGGGGGAGCGGATCGGGAGGACGAGCGCTGCCTGCGGGTTTCGCTGGAACAGCTGCGTGCGCAAGCGCTATGAGGAAGCGATTCAGCTGGCCAAGCAGCAGCGGCAGAAGCGAAACCAGATGAAGAAGGTCGGCTCCGGGCAGCATCTGCCGCCGCCTCAGGGCGATCAGGGCGAACAGGCCGGGCGGATCGCGGCGGGCGGCGAGGAACCGCTGTCATTCGATGCGATCATCCGGCATTTGCGCGGCTGGCGCAACGCCTATCAGGACGCGGTGCGCCAGATCAAGTCGCTCGAGAAAGAATTGAAGGAGCGGGATGAGGAAATCCAGGAACTCCGCGCCAAAAACGAACAGCTGATCCGCGACATCACGAATACCAAGAGCGAATACCGCGCCGTAAACGACGACTACAGGACGCTGATCCAGATCATGGACCGGGCGCGGCGGCTGGCGGTGCTGGAGGAAGGGGAAGAAGGGAAACCAAGGTTCAAGATGGACGCGAACGGCAATCTCGAGCGCATCGAATAAGCAGGTGCCCGCGGGCGCATCCCGAGGCATGACGGCGACCGGGCCGGGACATGCCTTTTATCGTTTTCGGGAGGATGATACAATGATCCCGAAAACGATGGGAGGGATTGGCATGCTGGTCGAGATCGCGGGCGGCGGCGCCATCGGTCTGGCCTGGGCGGTGCGGCTGGCCGCCGCCGGCGTCGGGACGCGGCTGTGGACGCGGACGCGGGAGCAGGCCGCGCTGATCCGCGAGGGAGGCGCAACGCTGGCCGCTGGCGACGGGATGGTGCGCGCGGCGCCGGATGCGCGTCCGGCCGAACCTGAAGCCGCGGCGGAGGCGGCTGCGGCGGACGCCGGTCGGGAGCGGTGGATCATCGCGGCGATGAAATCGCACCAGCTTACCGGGGAATCCGCCGTCCGCTTCCTGCGGGCGCTCGCCGGCGCGGAATATGCGCCGGTCATCTGCCTGGCCAACGGCATCGGACATATGGAATATCTCGCAGCCCGCATGCCGGAGATGCCGCTCCTTCATGCCGTCACGACGGAAGGCGCGCTGCGCGAAGGGCCGGCTGCCGTCCGCCTGACCGGAGAAGGCCGGACCGTGATCGGCATGCATCCCGCGATCGGCAGAAAACGCCAAATTTTGTTGGCTGACACGCTCTCAGCGGCAGGAATTGCTGCAGTCTTGTCGAACAACATCATGAATCATGTGTACGGCAAACTGCTCGTGAATGCGGTCGTCAATCCGCTCACCGCGCTCTTCCGCGTGAAGAACGGAGAGCTGCCCGGGGATCCCGTCCGGCGCAGACTCATGAGGGCGCTCTTTCACGAGACGCTCGCGGTGCTCAAGGCAGCCGGCATGCGGACGGACGGCGGAGAATGGGACAGGCTGCTCGACGTCATCCGGCGGACGGCGGACAACCGGTCTTCCATGCTTGTGGACGTCGAGGCGGGCAGGCCGACGGAAATTGACGCAATCAACGGCGGGGTCGCCCGGCTGGCCCGAAAAGCCGGCATCGCTGCGCCGCTCAATGAGGCGGTGGCAGCCCTGGTCGGTGCGATCGGTCCGAATGAGCCGGGGGGAGGCTTGGAGCCATGGGAGCATTATGGGAAGTCGTGAAGCAGGCTTACGGCTATTTGTCCGTTTTTCCGTTTATTCCGTTCGCTGCCGTCTATATCGGCACGTACCTTTATTCAAGGGACCGGAAGCAGTCGATTCAGCTGGCGATTGACGTGACGATGGTGTTCCTGATCGGCAGCGTCTCCGGGCTGTTCAATCAACTGTTCGGCGGTTCATTCGGATTTTACGGCGTTCTGCTGGTCATGCTGATCGGCGCCGGGCTGCTCGGCAACCTGCAGCACCGGACCAAGGGCAGGTTTGACCCGGTCCGCATCGTCAGGGTCGTCTGGCGGGTCGGCTTTTTCGTCCTGGCTGTCCTGTATATCATCTTCCTGATTGTCGGTCTCATTCGATCGATTGTTCAAGTGTGAAGCCTCCGGATGCGGAGGTTTTTTTGATGCGGCCCCGTCTTCCCGGGCAGCCGTTTTCCTGGTACAGAGTGGATGGGTGTTAGAGTAAAATTAGCGTTGGGGTAAAGATTGGAAAAAGCGGACATAGAAAGAGAGCCTCTCCTTTGGTAGAGTGGAATTTGGCAAAAAAACACCCTCAAAGGAGGAGGCTCCTATGCAGCACTTT
>NZ_QEWA01000009.1:0-10624 GCF_003390775.1 Thermobacillus sp.
TCTGGCTGCCGCCAAGAACCACTGTGGTAACCTCGACGCATGGATTCGCAGGCGACTGCGCATGTGTCTGTGGAAACAATGGAAGAGACCCAAGACCAGATTGCGTAATCTCCGTGCACTCGGCGTGTGTGAAAAACGGTGATAAAATCCCCAAAAGAAACGGTTGAGAATTCCCCACCCTTATCACAGACTCTCTCCCTGGAGGGAGAGAGACATCATGATCCGAAATGGGGAGTTCTATATGATCCACGAGATAAAAAAACGGGGAATGAGCATCTCTCAGATCGCCAACGAGTTGGGCAGAGACCGAAAAACAATCCGCAAATGGCTTCAGCAATCCGAGCCAGCCTATTACCAGCGTCACGTCAAGCGACCGAGCAAGCTGGATCCTTTCAAAGATTACATCCGTCGACGCATGGAAGAGGGCTGCCTAAACGCCAACGTCATCTTCGATGAGATCAAGGCCCAAGGATATACCGGCCGCAAAACCATTCTGCGCTCCTTCATGCAGCCTCTCCGTCCATCCGTCCTATCGAAAGCGACCGTGCGTTTCGAAACCTCTCCCGGCTATCAAGCCCAAGTCGACTGGGGCCGGTTCCGGGTGGAGTGGAACGGGGAGCCGAAGCGGCTGTATGCGTTCGTCATGGTGTTAGGCTACTCCCGCGTGATGTACGTCGAATTCACGGAGGACGAAAAACTCGAAACGCTCATGGGCTGTCATCTGCGGGCGTTCGAATACTTCGGCGGTCGTCCGGAAGTCGTTCTGTACGACAATATGAAAACCGTGGTCGCGGACTTTGACGAACGCGGACACGCCGTCTGGAATGAACGGTTTGCCCGTTTCGCGGCACATCACGGGTTTCTGTTGCAGAGCTGCCGTCCCTACCGGGCCAGAACGAAAGGCAAAGTGGAAAACGGCATCGGCTATGTCCGCAAAAACTTCTGGCCACGTGTCCGAACCTTCACCGGTCTTATCTCAAGAACGGACGGATTCGGATTTATCATGGGGAACAGCTTGTGGCCGAGCACCCCAAGGCGACGGGAAAACATCAACGCATCGTCAATGAAAAACACTTCGAGGGACTGCAAACCACCAGCCGGCATAAGATTCCCCAACCGATGCCCAGGCTTCTTCCGCAAGCGATCCCCGAAGTGTTGGAACGCGACTTATCCGTCTACGAGCAGTTTACCGATGAGGCGGTGAACGTATGACGACGCTATTGTATGAGCGCCTGCAAGACGCCTTTCAAGCGTTCGGATGGACGCGGATTCCCGAGGTAGTGGATCATCATGCCGAGGAAGCCGCCAAGCACAATATATCGTATTTGGAGTTTCTGGACAAGCTGCTGCAGGAAGAGCTTCTGGCCAAACGGGAACGGTTTGTCCGCATGAAGACGCGGATGGCCCGCTTGCCGTTTCACAAAACGTTGGATCAATTCGATTTCAGCTTTCAACCGTCCATCGACGAACGGCGGATCCGGGAGTTGGCCACGCTTCGGTTTCTTGCGCACCGGGAGAACCTGATCTTTCTGGGACCTCCCGGCGTCGGTAAGACCCATCTGGCCGTGGCGATCGCGCTCGAAGCCATCAAGCAGCGGTACACGGTCTATTTTACGACCGCTCACGATCTGGTGGAGACACTCCAGCAAGCTCATCAGAACAACACGATCCGGCAGAAGATCAAAATGTTCACCAAGCCGAATTTGCTCATCATTGACGAAATTGGGTATCGAAGGATGGAGGACACGGCCGCCCACTTCTTCTTCCAGATCGTATCCGAACGATACGAGACCGGATCGATCATCTTAACGTCCAACAAAACGTATGGCGCATGGGGCGAGATCTTTGGCGATTCGGTCTTGGCGACGGCGATTCTGGATCGACTGTTGCACCATTCGACCACGATCAATATCAAGGGCGAAAGCTATCGCATCAAGGAAAAAAAGAAAGCCGGGTTCTTCCGTCCGGAAGGAGCCGAGGACAAACAAGAGTAGGTGGAAAAATTCGGCGCGAACCCGTCCCCTGATGGGGCGCATGAAATCGACCCAACTGGGGAATTTTCAGCCGATTATTTTGAGGATTTTTCAATCGGTCTTGACAGTGCCCGAATGGGCGGCTCGAATGATGGCGAACTCACGCCGTGGTCCGTGGGAAATGTCCCGTAACACAAACAATGCCCTTCCGACTTCCTACCGGGAAGCGAAAGGGCTGAAAAGTCTGCTTTCTCGTTACCTGGAACTTTGTTAACCTTACGGAACCGCCGTATGCGGACCCGCATGTACGGTGGTGTGAGAGGTCGGGGGCTAGCCGCCCCCTCCTACTCGATTATGGGAAGCCTCTGCGGGAGAGGAGATCAGCCTGCGGATGCCGCCTTGGCTGCGGTCTCTTCGCCCATTTTCGCGATGTTTTCGTAAGCTTGCTCGACCGTTTGCTGACCGAATTGGACAGCTTCGATTTGCGCTTTGAAGTAGTCCGTCCACTCCGTCCAGCCCGCTGCCGTACCGTAGAACGGAAGCGCCTTGTCGACCGATACGTCGTACAGTTCCTTGCCGATGATGTCGCGGCGCTGCATGTTCGGTTCGAGCAGTTTGTAGATCGCTTCGTTGATCGGAATGCCGCGCGTCAGACCGAGCGTTTTGCCCGCTTCTTCGTCCGTGATGAACCATTTCACGAACTTCTTCGCTTCTTCCAGATCCGGCGTGTTGGCATAGACGGACAGGAAGATCGTCGATTGCGCCCAGCCGCCGCCCGCGGGACCCGTCGGGACGTTGACGACGCCGACTTGACCCGGAAGCAGGTCTTCCAGCGCGCTGACCGAACCGACCGACGCGCCGCGCGTCATCACTTTGCCGGATGCCATCGGGTCGGCCTGCGGGTCGTTCTCGAGGAACGAAGCGGACATTTCAGCCGGCGGTACGATGCCTTGTTTGCGGAATTCGGCTAACGTGTTGAAGAATTCAATGAACAGATCTTTGTCCAGGTTGAACTTCTTGCCGCCGTCTTCCATGATCGGGCCTTTGCCCATTGCCGTTTGATAGTATTGATAGCCGTCCCACGTGTTGACGTCGCCGATCGGGTAGATGCCTTCCGGGAGTTTCTCGCGAGCTTCACGAGCCCAGTTGAAGTAATCTTCCCAGGTCCAGTCTTTCCACGGGAGCTTGATGCCGTATTCTTCGAGCTTCGTCTTGTTGTAGGCGTAGCCTTGCGCGTTCAGGGAGAGCGGAATGCCGTACAGCTTGCCGTCGATCTTCAGGTTCTCGATGACGTTGTCCGCGACGATACCCGACAGATCGATGTCGGACAGGTCGGCGAGAACGCCCTTCGAAGCATAGTCCTGAATGTACGCTGCGTCCATTTGCAGCACGTCCGTTACGGTCTTGGATGCGACAAGCGTCGGCAGTTTTTGCCAGTACGCGTCCCATGCCATGTATTCCGGCTTGAACGTGACGTTCGGATTTTGCTTCGTATAAACGTCAAGCGCAGCGAGCGTCGCTTCGTGGCGCGCGTCCGGACCCCACCACATGATGCTCAGTTCCGTGCTGCCGCCGGAGCTTTCGCCGCCGCCGCTGTTGCCGCCGGCGGACCCGTTGCTGCCGCTGTTGTCCTTCTTTCCGCCGCCGCCGCATGCCGTCACGACGAGGGCCAGAGCAAGCAGCATGAGGGCCAGACCTTTGGACCATGCTCGTCTCTGTTTCATCTTTACGAATCCCCTTTCTTCCAAATGGAATGAAGTGTAAACCCTGTGCCTCCCGGGCAATGCCGGAGCGTAAAGCGTTTACACTTCTACAATATCGTGATGTTCCGTTGATTTGCAGATGACGATTCTCAGAATTGTTGGATTTCTGTTAGATTTTTTTGCAATATGCGCCATGGCTCGACTCCCGTATTATGCACAGGACCTGTGCGGGATATACCCGCACAGGTCCTGGAGCAAGCTACAGCACGCGGCGCGCCGTCTTGTATTTGGATTTCCAATAGCCGGAATTCAGCGTGTTGATGCCGACCTTGTTGACCGGCGAACTGTGGATGAAGTCGCCTCCTCCGATATAAATGCCGACATGATTGATGCTGCCGTTACCGTCCGTGTCGAAAAAGACAAGATCGCCGGGCGCAAGATTCGACTTGGAGACGTACTTGCCTTGTTTCGACTGGGCGCTGCTTGTCCGCGGCAGCTTGAAGCCGTGGTGCCGGTTGTAGACCAGCTGTACAAACGCCGAGCAGTCCGAATATTTGTAATTCGTGTTCCAGGGTTCGGCGCCATACTTATAGGCAAATTTGCCGAGATACGATTTCGCCGTATTCACGATGGCGGAAGCGGACTTGCTTGCGGTGCCGGAATTCGAACCCGAAGAAGACGAATAATTGAAATAGTTTGCGGATGCGTAACCGATGGTTCCATTATAATTGACCTTCAGCCAGTACGCGTTCACTTGTTCGAGTACGGTCACGGTGTTGCCTTTGCTGATGAATCCGATTTTGCTGCCGCTTGTGCTCGGTGCTGACCGGAGATTGACTCCGCTTTTGGCAGTGGCGGTTTTGCCGCTTGTGCCCGCTATGTAATTCGTATATTTGCTGCTGGCGCTGATATAGCCGATCTTGCCGTCCTTCGTCTGTACCTTCAGCCAGTAATCGTTGACCTTCTGAATAACGTGGATGTCTTCACCTTTGCTTAGCAGCCGATATACGGATGCGCTCGTATTCGGTGCCGACCTGAGGTTGACGCCCGAGATCACCTCGGTCTCATACGTTGCGGCCGAGGCTTGTCCGGCGAAAATTCCTGCCGCCAATGTCAGGGATAAGCCAAGACTGGTCAAACGTTTCATTATTGCTCATCTCCTCCTTTGCAATTCATGCTAACGCAAAAAAAGTGGAGGGGAAACGATAAAAAATTACCAGTTGCAGTTGATTAAATTCCAAATTATGTATTTTTGCAACATATCTCTACATTAATAAAATGGGGCACGGTTTGCAGCACAGATTTGCCAATGTCTTCAAGGTCGGCGGGATGAGAATCTTCTCATCCGGGACAAAAAATTCCATTGACATTATTAAGAGAGTGGAATACTTTGGATTTATGCTGATACCGTCAACGGGACAAGCAATGAATTGCCATAT
The DNA here is from genome assembly GCF_003390775.1 of Thermobacillus sp. Taxonomy (NCBI): domain Bacteria; kingdom Bacillati; phylum Bacillota; class Bacilli; order Caryophanales; family Paenibacillaceae; genus Thermobacillus; species Thermobacillus sp. The sequence goes on from NZ_QEWA01000009.1 coordinate 5,116, forward strand.
CCTGCATGAATAAGGAGGATTTCAAGCATGACCGAGGAACGCAAACCCCGCATTGAGACGTTGGCCGTGCATGCCGGTCAGGAGATCGATCCGACGACCGGTTCGCGGGCGGTCCCGATCTACCAGACGACATCGTACGGTTTCCGGGACGCCGATCATGCCGCGAACCTGTTCGCGCTTCGGGAATTCGGCAACATCTACACGCGCATCATGAACCCGACCACGGATGTGTTCGAGAAGCGCGTGGCAGCGCTTGAAGGCGGCGCCGCTGCGCTGGCGACCGCGTCCGGTCAGGCGGCCATCACGTATGCCATCCTCAATATCGCGGGTGCCGGGGACGAGATTGTATCCGCCTCCAGCCTCTATGGCGGCACGTACAACCTGTTCGCCATCACGCTGCCGAAGATCGGCATCACCGTGAAATTCGTCAACCCGGACGATCCGGAAAACTTCCGGCGCGCCATTACGGACAAGACCAAAGCGCTTTACGCCGAGACCATCGGCAATCCGCGCGGCGACGTGCTCGATATCGAAGCGGTTGCCCGCATCGCGCATGAGCACGGCATTCCGCTCATCGTGGACAACACGCTGCCGAGCCCGTATCTTTGCCGTCCGATCGAGCACGGCGCCGACATCGTCGTTCATTCCGCCACGAAGTTCATCGGCGGACACGGCACGTCGATCGGCGGCGTCATCGTCGACGGCGGCCGCTTCGACTGGAAGGCGAGCGGCAAGTTCCCGGGCCTGACGGAACCGGACCCGAGCTACCACGGCGTCGTCTACACGGATGCCGTCGGACCGATCGCCTACATCATCAAGGCGCGCGTCCAGTTGCTCCGCGACATGGGCGCTTCGCTGTCGCCGTTCAACGCGTTCCTGCTGCTGCAGGGGCTGGAGACGCTGCATCTGCGCATGGAGCGCCACAGCGCGAACGCGCTGGCTGTCGCGAAGTTCCTCGAATCGCATGAAGCGGTGGAATGGGTCAACTATCCGGGACTCGAAAGCCATCCGTCCTACCAGCTTGCGCGCAAATATATGCCGGGCGGTCAAGGCGCCATCCTGACCTTCGGCATCAAAGGCGGCGTCGAAGCGGGACGGAAAGTAATCGACAATGTGAAGCTGTTCTCGCATCTGGCCAACGTCGGCGACTCGAAGTCGCTGATTATCCATCCGGCAAGCACGACGCACAGCCAGCTCGAAGGCGAAGAGCTGCTGTCCACCGGCGTGACGCCCGGCATGATCCGTCTGTCGGTCGGCACGGAGCATATCGACGACATCATCGCCGATCTCGAACAAGCCATCCGCGCAAGCCAGGCCTGATGAGCAAACAAGCGGCCCCGAACGTCATTCCGGCGTTCAGGGCCGCTTTCTCAATTGCTCGTCTCCAGGATCCATTCGGTACGCCAGCCGAGGTGGCGGCACATCCGCTCGAGCCGGCGCATGTCGCGCCGCGTTTCGATCCGTGCGCAGCCGCGCTCCCTGGCGGTCTCGGCGCTCCAGCGAAGCAGGTAAATCAGGGTATCCGCCTGCGATTCACGGAAAGCGAAGTCGATCAAATGCAGCGCATCGTCCTTGACCGCCGCTCTGACGTACCCCCAGTACTTGTCAGCGAAATAGCGGCCGTACAGCAGCGTGCGGTCTTCCGTGATTCCGTCCGGTCCGGTGATCGGTTCGGCGAAATATTTCCGCCATCCGGCGCGGGAACCGGAGGCCTCCCTGGCGGCCGCAGCCGTGAACCAGCCGTAGGATTCATCGGCGACCCGCCGCGCTTCCTCCGGCGCCCCCGCCGGCCGCCAATCTTCCGGCGGCAGATCGGGACCATCCGCCGGAACGGTGATGCTGAGCCGCCATGACCGGTACCCGGGATACCGGCCGAGCGCCCGCAGCATGTCCGATACGACAACGGCCTTAAGCTCCCGCTCGGCTGCGGCATCCAGAATGACGGGCAATGCGCCCGGCGTGCCGCGCGCAATATCGTTGCAATGGTGGACGACGACAATGCCGCTTTCCAAGGCTGGCGCCACATTCGCGGCGATGGATTCCGCGTCAATGCCCGCCCAATCGCCGGAATCGAAGCCCCCGACCGCGACATAGCCGATCCCGCTCAGCCATTGCAGATTGCGCTCGCGATAATGCAGGTAGGGAAAACGGAAAAACGCCGGGGCCGGACGCCCCGTCGCTTCCTGGTATGCGATTTCCGCAAGCCGGATTTCTTCGAGGAACAGCGCCTGATCTTCGATCTCGCCCATGCGGCGGTGATGATAGCTGTGATGCGCGAGCTCGTGTCCTCGGGCGATGATGCGGCGTGCGAGGCGGGGATGACGGTCCAGCCACTCCCCGGTGAAAAAGAACGTTCCCCGCGCGCCCTTGTCCTCCAGCGCCTTCAGCCAGCGTTCGATCGGCACGAGATCCGGCCCGTCGTCGAACGTCAGCGCAAACGCCGGCACATCCGCCCGCCCGGCATCGAGGGTTGCCCGGCCTGTGTCCGGTTGGACGGCATGGAAGACAGACCGGCTCATGTCCGTCCTTCCTCCCGAACCCGGAACCGGGGCAGGTAGGCCGCATGCGCTTCCAACAGTTCGTCGAGCAGCTTCCGCGCCGCTGCCGCCGATCCGACGAGCGGGTGGATCGTCAGCGCTTGCAGCGCCGCGTCCCTGTCGCCGTGCACCGCCGCTTCCACCGTCAATTCTTCGTAGGCTTTCACGACCTGCAGCATGCCGCGGATCTGCGGCGTGACGGGCGTAGACGGCGGCACCGGATGCGCTCCGGCCGCATCGATGACGCAGTTCACTTCGATCGATGCGTCATCCGGCAGGCAGCGGATCGCGCCGCCGTTCCGGACGTTGACGGTCTGGATGTCTTTCCGGTTGTTGCGAATCGACGAGATGAGATTGACGGCGACTTCCGAGTAATAGGCGCCGCCTCGCTGCTCGAGCTGCGGCGGTTTGACTGCGAGTTCAGGATCCTTGTACAGCTCGAACAATTCGGCTTCGACTTTCTTCACGACCTCCGCGCGCGTACCGCTCTCTTGCAGCTCCTGAAGCTGTTTCTTCAGCATCTCTTCTTTCATGTAGTAATAACGATGGTAACTGCAGGGCAGCGCGCCGATTGACCGGAGCAGTTCGGCATCCCAGCCGAGGTCGGGAATATTCTTCATCGTCAGGCCGGCCGATCCCGCCGCCCGCCGCAACAGCTCATCCGTTACATCGCGCCCCTCGACGGCAATGCGCGTCACCCAGTTCAAATGATTGATGCCGGTCCACTCCAGATCCACATCCTCCGCATCGACCCCGAACAAGCGGGCGATCTGCTTTCGCGTGCCGATCGGAAGATTGCACAGGCCGATCGTGCGGACATTCGAATATTTGAGTGCCGCTTCGGTCACAATACCGGCGGGATTCGTGAAATTGATCAGAAAAGCATCAGGCGAAAGTTCCTCGATATCCCGGCAAATGTCGAGAATGACCGGAATCGTGCGCAACGCTTTCGCGAAGCCTCCGGCGCCGGTCGTCTCCTGCCCGATAAATCCGTGCTTCAGCGGAATGGCCTCGTCCTTCGCGCGGGCGTCCAGCAAGCCGACCCTGAGCTGCGTCAGCACGAAATCCGCGCCCTGGATGGCGGATCTGCGGTCCATCGTCAGCTTCACCCGGATCGGCTTGCCGGCCTTTTCGACCATCCGTCGGGCAAGCGCGCCGACAATCTCCAGCTTATGCCGTCCTTCTTCAATGTCAACCAACACGAGTTCTTCAACAGGCAACTCTTCAAATCGCTGAATGAAGCCTTCCACCAGTTCCGGCGTATAGGATGAACCGCCGCCGATCACTGCGATTTTCAGCGGATTCCGCGCCATACCGCACCTCCGTGCATACAAGTCACTTGTCATGATATAGTGGAAAGGAGGAGTCGTCAATGAATCGGACTGAAAATTTGCAAGCGCTTTTATTGGGTGGAGGAGGAAGATCCATTGGCCCTGATCCTTGGTGTTGACGGCGGCGGTTCGAAAACGCGCGCCGTTGTAACGGACGATAGCGGCGAAATACGAGGAGAAGGACGGGCGGGCTGCGGGAACCATCAGACGAGCGGCATCGACGCGGCATTGGCCGAGATTCGCGTCGCAGCCGAACAAGCAGTCCATGAAGCGGGCGCGGCGCCGGATGAGATCGCGGCGGTCTGTTACGGATTGGCCGGAGCGGATCGGCCGGCGGATTTTGCCATCTTGCGCCCGACGCTTGCCTCGCTGCCCTACCGGAACTGGGATGTCGTGTGCGACACCATGACGGGACTGCGCACGGGCAGCCCCGACGGCATCGGCGTTGTGCTCGTCTGTGGCAGCGGCACGAACGCCGCCGGACGAAACGCGCGCGGCGAGACGATCCAGACCGGCGGATTCGGCTATCTGTACGGCGACGCGGCGGGCGGTTCCCATATGGCGGAAGAGACATTCCGGGCCGCGGTCCGTTCGTGGGAACTGCGGGAGATTCCAAGCCGGCTCACGCAAGACGTGCCCGCATGGTACGGGTTCGAAACGATGGAGCAACTGGTCAACGACTGGCTGGACCGCGGCATTTACCATGTCTCGTCTGACCTCACCCTGGTGCTGCACCGCGCGGGGGAAGCGGGCGACGAACTGGCGGTCCGCCTGCTCCGCAGCGCCGGTCGTGAACTCGGTCTGGCCGCCGCGTCGGTCATCCTCCGATTGGGCGGATTCGCCGCATTCGGAAGCCGTCCGATCCCGATCGTCCTGACCGGCTCGGTCTTGCAGAAAGGCCGCAGCCCGCATCTGCTGGACGCGTTGGAAGAGACCTTGCGCGACAGAGCCGGGGCGCCGTTCGAACTCGTCATCCCGAAGATCGAACCGGTATTCGGTGCGGTGCTGCTGGCCATGGACCGTCTCGGCGTCCGGGCTCCGGAAGACGCCTTGCAGCGCTGGGCTTCAGAATCTCCGCGATAACGCCAGGAGAGCGGATCGGCGCCGGCAACGGGGCGAGCGGGCATTCGAGGGTATCCGGGGCATTTGGGGCATACAGGGCATAAGGGCATAAGGGCATAAGGGCATAAGGGCATAAGGGCATAAGGGCATAAGGGCATACAGGCATACAGGCATACAGGCATACAGGCATACAGGCATACAGGCATACAGGCATACAGGCATACAGGCATACAGGGAATGGTGCCGTTCTCCGGCCTTTTTGTCCATATCCCCGTCGCTCAGCAAGTTGGAGTGAACCTCATACCGTATGCATCGCTCAACAAGCCAATCCGCCATTCACCGAGGCGAACATTTCATCCGGCAAATTATTCACCTGGTGAAAAATTTGCACGGCAAGCGGTTGCCGGCGCGCAATTCGCGACTGTTCTTCCTTTCGGAATTATTGTCCCGATGCCTGCGGCAGCAATCGGGCGGCAAGCGCCTTCAATTCGGCAATCATCCGGCGCGTATTCCGGTACGTCTCCCAGTCCGGGCGGCCGGGTACGGGACGGGCCCTCAACTGTTTTCGGGTCGGTGCGC
>NZ_QEWA01000008.1:0-8990 GCF_003390775.1 Thermobacillus sp.
AAAGTGCTGCATAGGAGCCTCCTCCTTTGAGGGTGTTTTTTTGCCAAATTCCACTCTACCAAAGGAGAGGCTCTCTTTCTATGTCCGCTTTTTCCAATCTTTACCCCAACGCTAATTTTACTCTAACTCACGAAGCCCGGCGCATCAGAAGATACAGCACGATCACCAGCGGGACGGACAGCACGGGCAGCGCTTCGGCGGCCGTCCGGCTGCCGTGGAACAGCAGCCCGTCCAGGCCGGGGTCGTGCACGAGCATCCGGCCGGCTTCATAACCGAGCAGCGCGGCGCCGATATAGACGAGCTGGGGGATGCGGGCAAGCAGCGCGCCGACGAACCGGCTCCCCCAGATGACGATCGGAATGCTGAGCGCGATGCCGATCATCATGAGCACGATTTCCCCGTCGGCAATCGCGGCAATTGCGAGCACGTTGTCGAGGCTCATGATGAAATCGGCGGCGAGGATCGTACGGATCGCGCTCGCGATCGTCGCGCTGTTCCGCACGTGTTGCGGTTTGCCGTCCCCGCCGCCATCGAGCAGCAGTTTGACCGCGATGCCATACAGCATAAGCGCGCCGGCCGCCCGCAGATACGGGATCTGAAGCAGTGCGGCAGCCGACAGTGTCAGTGCGCAGCGCAGGGCGACCGCGGCGGCGGTGCCCCAGACCATCGCGCGCTCCCGGATTCCGGGCGGCAGGTGTCGGCAGGCCATCGCGATGACGACGGCATTGTCGCCGCTGAGCAGCAGATTGACCAGCATAATTTGTGCGAAAATCAGCAGACTTTCCAACGACCTCTGCCCCCTTGCCAACCACTGTATGTGCGGATGGGACAGGTTATGCCCGAAAAAAATTTGAATCCGCATGTCCGTGGACAACGTATGTAAATTTGTTGCGGGCATTTTTGCCTGTGTGCGGTGTTACTGACGGGAAAGGAGGGGACAGCCAACCTTATGGATCCCTTGACGCTGGAATTCTGGTCCGCTCTTATCACCATCGTCTTCATCGATCTGGTGCTTGCCGGAGACAACGCGATCGTCATCGGCATGGCGGCGCGCAATCTGCCCAAACATCAGCAGAAAGCGGCCATCCTGTGGGGCATGGCGGGAGCGGTCGCCATCCGGATCGCGGCCACCGCGCTGGTCGTTTATTTGCTCAAGGTGCCGTGGCTGCAGCTCGCCGGCGGACTGCTGCTCGTCTGGATCGCCTGCAAGCTGCTCGTGCAGGAAGAAGGCAGTCATGACGTCAAAGCCGGCAATACGCTGTGGCAGTCGGTCTGGACGATTATTGCCGCCGACGCCGCGATGGGGCTCGACAACGTGATCGCCATCGCCGGGGCGTCGCACGGCCATCTGCTGCTCGTCGTGCTCGGGCTGCTGATCAGCATCCCGATCATCATATGGGGGAGCACCTTGTTCATCCGCCTGATGGGCTATTTCCCCTGGATCATCTATCTCGGCGGCGGCGTGCTCGCCTTCACGGCCGCGAAGATGATTACGCACGAGAAGCACATCGAGGAACTGATCGGAGACCGCGCCTGGATCGCCTGGACCTTCTACGCGGTCATCATCATCGGCGTGCAGCTCGCCGGTTACGCCGTGAACACCGCCAGGACCAGGAGAACCGCATTGCATGAGAAAAGCAGGGAGCCGCATTAGGCGTTCCCTGCTTTTTCTTGTTCTCTGTTGCGGATCAAAACCAATCGTCCTCTCCGGTCCGGCCGGCAGGCGCCGGATCGTCGGGTCGAAGCTCGATCGTCTCCGTCCCTTCCACCGCCTGCGCGATCATCTCGGCCAGGTTCGGCACGCCGCGTTCGATATGCTCGACGATGCGCAGATTCGGATTTGTTGCCGGAGACTTCGGCACGAACAGCGTGCAGCAGTCTTCATACGGCAGGATCGAAGTCTCGTACGTGCCGATCCGCTTCGCCATCGCGATGATTTCGAGCTTGTCCATCGCGATGAGCGGCCGAAGCAGCGGCAGGTCGCTCGTGCGCCCGATGACGTTCAGGCTGCCGAGCGTCTGGCTGGCCACCTGGCCCAGGCTGTCGCCGGTGACGATCGCCAGCGCGCCGCTCTTCTCGGCGATCCGCTGCGCGATCCGGAGCATCGACCGGCGCATCAGCGTGATGATGAGGTGATCCTGCTTCGACTGCGCCAGGCTGGTCTGGATGTCCGTGAACGGCACGAGGTGCAGCTTGAACGGTTTGCCGGCGTAATAGGACAGCCTTTTCGCAAGGGCGACGACTTTGTCCTGCGCTTCCTTGCTCGTGAACGGATAGCTGTGGAAATGGATCGCTTCGACCTCCAGCCCTTTGCGCATCGCCATCCAGACGGCGACGGGGCTGTCGATGCCGCCGGACAGCAGCGCGACGGCTTTGCCGTTCGACCCGTATGGAAAACCGCCGGCCCCCGGCACCACTTCGCAGTAGATATACGCGTGCTGTTCCTGGATCTCGACGTTCAGTTCGATGTCGGGCTGGCGGACGTCCACCGTAATGTTCGGCATGTTGCGGAGGATGTGCGCGCCGACGAGATGGTTCATGGCCATCGTGTCGTGCGGGAATCCTTTCCAGCGGCGGCTCACCTTGACTTTGAACGTCGCCTTGCGCTGCGGAAACGACCGCATGACGGCGAGCGCGCCTTCCCGGATTGCCTGCAGTTCGGGCTCCACCCGCTTCACCGGACTGAACGACGAGATGCCGAAGACATCTTTCAGCCGGTCGGCCACCGGTTCGTACGGCTCATTCCCGAGGGTGATGTACAGGCGGCCGTATGTCCGGATGAAGGTCAGCCCGGGAAACCCCCGAAGCGCATGCTGCACCTGCTTCAGCATCTCCGTCTCGAAGCGGTTGCGGTTGCGCCCTTTCACCGTAATTTCCCCGAGCCGAATCAAGATATGGTCGAATGTCAATGAAGGTCTTCCTTTCTTCGCAGCGGCATCAACTTGCGCAGTACGGTCTGAAGCCGTTCGAGCAGCGCGTCGATGCTCGCCTCGTCGTGCTCATCCCCCAGGCTGATGCGGATGCCGCTTGCCGCGCAGGCGGCGTCGCGGCCCATGGCCGTGAGCACGGCGCTCGGTTTGTCGTCTTTCGATGAGCAGGCCGACTTCGTCGACACGAGGACGCCCAGCTCTTCAAGCGAATGAACGATCACTTCCGGCCTCAGTCCGGGGCAGCAGAAGTGAACGATATGCGGCGCCATCGGCCGGAGCGGATCGTCCTCCTCCGGGCCGCTGAGCACGACGCCGGGCATGGAGACGACGCCCCGGATGAGCCGCCGGCGCAGCCGGTTCAGCCGCTCCGCCCGCTCCGGCTGCGATTCGATCGCCATGCGCAGCGCCTTGGCGGCGCCGACGATGGCCGGCACGTTCTCGGTTCCGGACCTGAGGCCGTCCTCCTGGCCGCCGCCGAGAATGAGCGGTTCGAGCTCGACGCCTTCCCGGACGTACAGCCACCCGGCTCCGCGCGGCCCGCCGAACTTGTGCGCCGATACCGTGAACAGATCGACGCCCCATTCGCGGATCGGCGCGGTAAGCTTGCCGACGCTCTGCACGCCGTCGACATGCAGCAGCGTGCGCGGCCGGTTCTTGAGCAGCTGCCCGATCGCCTCAATCGGCTGCACCGCGCCGACCTCGTTGTTCACGTGCATGACGCTGACGAGAATCGTCTCGTCCGTCAGCGCCGCCTCGACGTCGGCGGGGTCGACGTGGCCCGTCTCGTTCACCGGCAGCACCGTCACCCGGAACCCCTCGCGTTCCAGGGCGCGGAACGGCTCGGCGACGGACGGATGCTCGACGCTTGAAACGATCAGATGCCGGCCGCGGTTCCGGTAGCGCCGCGCGGCGCCGAAGACGGCCAGATTGTTGCTTTCCGTGCCGCCGGATGTGAAACGCCATTCCGACGCGCTCGTGCCGAACAGCCGCCCGGCCTGCTCGCGCGCGCGTTCCAGCAGCTTGCGCGCCTCCGCGCCGCCCTGATGAAGCGACGAAGGATTGGCGTAGATTTGCGCCATCACTTCGGATACCGTGCGAATCACTTCCTCGCGCGGCGGCGAAGAGGCGCTGTGGTCGAAATAGAGCATGCCATGTTCCCTTCCTTGGTCAAATGCGGAAGCCTTGCTCCCGGCTCACGAGCAAAAACGGCCGACGCCGTTCTCTCCGGAAGGCGCGTCCGTATCGCGGCGAAAGATCATCTCTAAAAAAGGAAAGACCCCTCTCGGAGTCGATGCTTGCGGCCTTTGGCAGCGGCAGCGTCACGGCAGCGTTGCGGATGTTACACTGCAGCCGCGCGGTAGCGCTCGAAGGCATCGAGCACCTTGGCCACGTAATTCTGCGTCTCTTCGGGCAGGAGCGACCGCTTCTCGTCGAACGCTTCGTCCGTCAGGATGCCGAGCCGGTCGACGCGGCCGGGACCGGCATTGTACGCGGCGAGCGCGGCTTTCACATTGCCGTCGTATTTTCCGAGCAGCCAGGCAAGATAGCGCGTGCCTCCCGCCACATTCTGCGCGGGATCGTACGGATCGGCGACGCCGAGCGACCGCGCCGTCGCGTCCATGAGCTGCATGAGCCCCTTCGCGCCCGCACGCGACACGGCGCGGGGATTGAACGCCGATTCCGTCCGGACGACTGCTTTCACGAGGGCGGGATCGATGCCGTACCGCTCGGCGGACTGCCGGATCAACGGGTCGTACAGGCTCTCTGACCCGCCGCCGGAGACGCCGGAGGACGCGTTCTGCAACCGGATGAGCATTGGCAGCAGATTTTCGGAATAGGGCGTACCGGAGTGCAGCGATGCCGGGTAATTGTACAGGCCTGAGCCGTAACTAATGGCGGGCGTCATCGCGCTGCCGCCGGTCAGCAGCCCGCCGAGCAGCGTCTCGAACAGCGATCCGTATCCGGCGTCCGCTCTGCCGGACGAATCGGCATAGCTCGCCAGCTGCAGCCGCAGCAGCGCGCTGAACGTGCGCGGATCAATGCCGATGCTTTGCGGTTCGATGACGGTGCTCATGACGTCCCCTCCATGCACATGCTTGTCTCACCTTACCATTGTACACGTTTTGGCCCGACGTTGCCAGAGTCTGTTGACCGCGGATGCGCTTGCATGCGGTGATGCACGCAGCAAAACCGGCGGAACGCCCTGACGTACCGCCGGTTTGCGCCGCGTCATGACCATGCGGCATAGATCGGTATGAGGACGAGTTGCGTCAGCACCGCCACCAGCCCGATGGTGACGGCCCAGACGCCCAGCCCGCGCGCGCCTTCACGAAAGCTGAACCAGCCGAGAACCGCGGCGGTCAGCCCGAGCGGCAGCGGCCACACAAACAGCGAGGCGATGGCGATCGCGAGCGCGAACAGCCCCGTGGCGCGGCCCGCGTCGGAAGTCGCCGGGCCCGGTTTGGACCGGCGACCACCCGGGTTCGCGGGCCCGTCCGCCTGCCGGCGTTCGCGCGGCGTATCAGGCGCGGCAAACTCCGCGGCCATCTCCGCATCGTCTTGCGCCTTCGCCGCCCTGCGCCCGGCTGCGTCATCGTCGTGCGCCGCCAGTTCCGGGTTCAGACCGGGAAAACCTTGCTCCCTTTTCTCCGCACCGTCCGCTCCGCCTTTCGGATGGCTGCCCATCCGGATCAGCCTTCCTTCGGACGGAAGGTGTGGCAACACGTAACGGAGGAATCGGAGGCCGTCTCCCGACGCTGCGTGTCGAAGTCCGCGAATTCCGAACCGTAGTCGGCCCGGGCGTAGCGGTCGATGTCGACCATGATCTCCTCGGCCGCGCAACGGTTGCCCTTCGCCCAATACGTGCAGTTGCTTACGCTGCAAATGACGCCTTCAGGCATGCGATCACCCCCGCTATCAAGTTGCCCTTCGCGGGTGCGCCGTATGCCTGCCTTATTTTTGCCCCTGCATCCTCCGCCGGATTAGATACTCGCTCTCATAGTAGGCCAGCTCTTCGCGCAGATCCTCGAAAATTTTCGCGATGCCGAGCACGATGTCCCGCGCCGGTCGCACCGGCTTGACGCGGAACCGGATCGCGTCCTGGCCGGTGTACGCATAGCGGCCGTCTTCCGAGTAGCCTTCATTCTTCGGATAGAAATAGGCGTTCACGCATTGATGGTACGTCTCATAAAGCGCCCTTTCCGCGAAATCGACGTCAAAATTGGCCCTCCGCAGCACGACGCCCAGCTTCTCATAGACGACTTCCGAGAAAACGAGCAGGTGCCGCAGATCCGAGAGCAGCCCTTTGTAGAAGGCGACGGTCTCGGGCGTGCTGTCTTCCCCGGTCAGGTCACGCAGCGCATATCCGTTCAGAAAAGGTTCCAGCTGGTCAATGGCTTCCTTCAGTTTGGCCCGCGCCGATTCGGTCAATTGTCTGATATTCTCGGACGGCATTTGCTGACTCCTTTCGCTCCCCGTACTGGCTAATCCACATGTTAACACAAATCCGTCACCCGCGGTACTACGGAAGGACAATCTTCGCTTTGCGATTGTATATTTTCACGCCGCGGACCTTAACCTATAACCGATTTCGATCACGAACGCGGGAGGGGCGGCGACATGTCCAGAAGGCCGAAGTTGCGGCCGAAATGGCTGCGTTGGGCGGCGGCGGGCGCGGCTGCGGCTGCGCTGATCGCTTTTCTGCCCTGGCAGATCGGCGTGCGGGAGGACGAAGGCAACGGAGAAGGCGCGAACAGCCGGCTTTCCGTGATGAATGCCGCGCAGGAAAAGCGGCTCAAGCTGGAGGCCGTCCGGCGGGACGCGGAGGCGACCGCGCAACTGTGCACGCTGGAATGCTCCAGAGAGTTCCGGGCGCTCCGTGCGGATGCCGATGAAGAGAAGCTGCGCCATTTGCTGGATGCCCATCCGCACATGACCTATGTGCGGCTCAAGGCAAGCAGCGGAAAGACGAAGGAAGCCGGCGCGATGCCGAAAGGCAACGGCGATGCGTGGAACGCGCAGCTTGCGCAAGCCGAGCGGGAAGCGCAGGCGGGCCGGACGTACGTATCCGAACCTGTCCGGGTGAACGGCAGCCGCTACATCGTCCTGGGCGTGCCGGCAGCCGAAAGCAGCGGAACCGTCACCGGCATCATCCGGCAGGATATCGTCGACGAGGTGGAGCGCCGGCAGCGGCTGCATCTGCGGCTCGTGCCGTACCCGGCGGAAGGGCGGTACAAGATCGAGTCGGCGAAGCCGAACTCGACGGAGGATATTACGGTCCGCACCGGCGAGGACAACGGCTCTGCGAGCCATTATCATATCAATGAAGCTGTCGTCCGCTTCCGCCAGGAACCGACGGACGCCGAGATCAAGGCGATCATGAAGGATATCGACGGCGCTTCGGTGCGGAAATTGGGCTATGCCCACGTGTTCACATCGCATTCGATGGAAACGGAAGAGCTGATCGCCTATTTCCGCGAGCGCTGGAATCCGGTGTACGTCGAACCGCACTATCTGTATCTGGCGAACGGACTGTGGGGACAGGCCTCGGAAGCGGACGACGCGAAGAGCGGGACCGAGGCGTCGGACCGCAAGGGATTCAAGGCTCGGGCGGAAAGCGGTGCGGACACCGCCGGCGAGCCGATCGTGCCGAATGACCTGCTGTACAACGCCTACCAGTGGAACTTGCCGGCGATCGAGACGGAGCGCGGCTGGGCGCTCTCGCGCGGCAGCGACGACATTGTCATCGCGGTGCTGGACACGGGCATCCAGCTCGATCATCCGGATCTGAAGGGCCGGATTGCGGAAGGCGTCAATCTGGTCGGCGAAGGCGATCCGGAAGACGACGTGGGCCACGGCACGCACGTCGCGGGCATCATCGCGGCTACGGTCAACAACGGCGAAGGCGTCGCCGGCCTGTCCTGGCGGGGCCGCATCATGCCCGTGAAAGTGCTTGACAGCTCCGGCTCCGGCACGACCTATTCGGTCGCGGAAGGCATCATTTGGGCGACGGACCACGGCGCCGATGTCATCAACATGAGCCTCGGCAACTATGCTTCGGCCCAATTTCTCCACGATGCGATCCGGTACGCCTACGACCGCGGCGTCGTGCTCGTCGCGGCCAGCGGCAACGACAATACCGACCAGCCGGGCTATCCGGCGGCGTATCCTGAAGTGTTCGCGGTGGCCGCGACGGATGCCGAGGACAACAAGGCCCCCTATTCGAACTACGGGGATTACATCGACGCGGCGGCCCCCGGCGACGCGATCGCGAGCACCTATCCGGGCAACCAGTACGCCGCGCTGTCCGGCACGTCGATGGCCAGCCCGCATGCCGCCGCGCTCGCCGGGTTGATCAAGTCCGTCAACCCGGACCTGACGAACGAAGAAGTGATGGACATCATGCGGAAGACGGCCGTCGACCTCGGCGACAAGGGCCGCGACATCTACTTCGGCTACGGCCGGATCGACGTCATGCGCGCCCTGGAAGCGGCCGAACAGACGGCGAATACGCTGGGCGGATTCCGTCTCAAGTTCGAGCGCCGGATCGAGGCGCTCCGGCATCGGTTCGGTTTCGGCGAGGCGGAATGACAGGCAATATGAACAAGAGCCTTCGGACCGATCCTCCCAAGAGGATAGCCCGAAGGCTCTGCATGTTTTTCGGGATGTTCCGGCTGTCCGATCCAGCCGGCATCGATGAACCGTTGCGGAAAGCCTGCCATAAGCCGGGTTCTGTACTTCCGGTGGTATAACGGGAACGACCCTCCCACGATGGAAGCGACAATCATCTATCTAGGCTGTGCATTGCTGCACAGCTCAAGCGACCAACCCGAACGCGCCCCGGGCAAGGGCTGCGGCTCTGAGGCCGCCGCGTTCTCTCGGTCTTGCTCCGGATGGGGTTTACCAGCCGCGTTGTCACCAACGCCGCTCGTGGTCTCTTACACCACGGTTCCACCCTTGCCTGTGCCGGCGTGAAGCCGGCCATCGGCGGTCCATTTCTGTGGCACTATCCTTCGGCTCGCGCCGACTGGACGTTATCCAGCATCCTGCCCTGCGGAGCCC
>NZ_QEWA01000007.1:0-7720 GCF_003390775.1 Thermobacillus sp.
TCCATGCGCGGACGACCGCCCTTCGGTTTTGGCGGTTCCTCCGGTAGCAAAGGTTGGATTTTCTCCCACAGTTCATCGGGAATCGAAAAGAGTTGCTTCGGTGCATTTGCCATGACGATCTCCTCCAGGTGCTTCTCTTGAAGGAATTCGACATGTTCCACCGTTTTCCTACTTGCTTATAATGGTTTTCGGATAGACTCTTACTAACCTCCGGGTAACGTACTTACCTAAAGGGATGGGAGCATGTTACAATGTGCACGATGAACAATAACGGAACCCGACATTCGGCACTGGGCCGATATTACGCTTATGACGAACCGGAATTCACCGGTTTGGACGACGGATGGAACGGAGGAGAACCTGTTGCCGGAACAAGCGGAATTGCTTGATCGGCTCCGCGCGGCGGATTCACTCGCGGCATTGGAACCGGCGGGAGCCGCGGCCTCGCCGGCCGGCGCGGCGCTGCTGGACGAGTTCGCCGCATCCGGGGTCAAGTTCGCCACCTCCCGCGGGTTGCTGGACCGCGCCTGGCGGAAGGCGGTCGAGCTGCTCGCTCTGTGCGTCGATGCGGACGCCGCCGGGAGGCCCGTGCTGCAGGAGGGTGGCGTCTACCGGGGCTGCTGGCTGGAGAGCACCGGCACGATCAACGCTGAGGTGCTGGCGCGGTTCTGTCCGCAGACGGCGGAGGCGACGTTCCGGCAATTCGCGGATCTGCAGCGGGAAGACGGCCTGATTCCGTACAAGGTGACGGGCGGCTCCGCGGTGTTCAAGCAGATCCAGCTCGTGACGCCGCCCGCGCGCAGCGTCTGGCACCACTACCTGCTGGACGGCCGGGACAAGGCGTTCCTTGTGCACATGTACCGGGCGCTGGCGCGCTACGACGAATGGCTGGCCCGCCATCGCAACACGCGCGGGACGGGCTGCGTGGAGGCGTTCTGCGCCTTCGACACGGGGCACGACCTGTCGCCCCGGTTCTGGCATATCCCGGACACGCCTTATCGGGACGACCCGGCCGCCTGCGATCCGGACTCGCCGCTCCTTCCGCTGCTGGCGCCGGATCTGACGGCCAGCGTCTTCTGCGGGCGCCGCTACCTCGCCCGGATGGCCGCGGAGCTCGGGGATGAGGCCGCGGCCGCAAGGTGGCGGGATGCCGCGGAGGAGACGCGCCGGGCGCTCATGCGCCATTGCTATGACGAGGCGGACGGATTTTTCTATGACGTGGACTCATGCGGCCGGTTCATTCGCATCCAATCCGACGTGCTGCTGCACGTGCTGGCCTGCGAAGCGGCGGACGACGGGCTGTTCGCCGCTTCGCTGGAGCGGTATCTGCTGAACACGCGAAAGTTTTTCGCGAAATATCCGTTCACGCCGATCGCGATGGACGATCCCCGGTTCGACCCGCATGCGGCGTACAACACGTGGGCCGGGGCGGTCAACTTCCTGAGCCTGCTCCGCGCGCCGCGGGCGTTCGACCACTACGGCCGGTTCGTCGAGCTGACCTGGGTGATTCACCCGATCCTGGCGGCGATGGCGCGGATCGAGCGGTTCGGGCAGGTGCTGAGCCCGTGGACGGGCGCGGAAGGATACACCGAAGCGTATTCTCCCGCCATCCTGTGCCTGCTCGACTATGTCGAACGGCTGTGCAGCATTCTGCCGGCGCCGGAAGGCGAGCTGTGGTTCACGGGCCTCTTGCCGAAGGGCATGGACCACGGCGTGCAGCTTGCGGACGAGACGGCGTACAGCCGGATGGTCGACGGACATCGGTACGAGCTGCACAACACGCGGGAGACGATGGCGGTCTGCAAGGACGGACGGCTGCTGCTGACCGCTCCCGCGGGCGTGCGGGTGGTTACGGACCGGTCGGGCGCGCTGCGGGGCGTCATCGGCATGACGGTCCGGCCGGTGGAAGGCGTGATCCGGACGGAAGATGCGGAGTTGCCGTTTTGCGCCGAAGGCAACGCGGTGCTGCGGTACGTGGACGGCCGGCTGCTTCCGGCCGCGTCGCCGGGCGTCGTGTTCCCGAATCACGGATGAATGCGGTAAGAACCGGATTTTTCCCTTTGTCGTCAATTCCCGGGAGGGCGGCGCCAGCCGTTATGACGGCACCGGGAATTTTTTGTTTTTTGTTAACCGGAGTTTCTGAATCTGATAACTTGCGATAAAATCTGAAGTGGCACGGTTCTGTCCGGCTTGACGTCGAATGGTCTCATTTCCTAAACTGCAAACAGACAAGATTTTACAAATGCCGGATGCCTGCAGCATGAAAGGCGGTGAGCCATTGCGAACGCCATTCGCGAGGGTCGTGCAGACGCTCCGGCTGCATCTTGCCGGACTCGGGCGGCTGCTAAGGCTGCACACGCTGCGCGGCCAGATGCTCGCCGGTTTTCTGTCCATCATGATCGTCATCCTGACCATCGTCGGATTCGTCATCTTCGATTCCGCTGCGAACCTGCTCAAGCAGAACGCGGAGACGCTGATCCGCCATGCCGCCGTGCAGGGCAACGGCCGGCTGGAGGCGATGATGAAGCAGATCGACTCCCTGTCGCTTCAGGCGGCGACCAACACCTATGTCCAGAACCTGCTGGGGGAAGTGGAGGACGGCTTCAAGCCTACCTTCCTGGATCGGCAAGGATTGCAGCCGGTCGCGGACCAGGTGATGCTCTACGGGAGCGGCATCCGTTCGGTGGAAATCTACACGAGCCAAGGCGACCGGCTGTTTCCGCTGGGCGGCGACGAGCTGTACGATGTCGTCGGGAGCGAGTTCATCGTGAAGGCCCATGAGCAACGGGGCGGCATGTACTGGATCGGCCTGTCTCAGGCCGGCGAGGACGAGGTGCTGGCGATCCGGCAGATTCATCTGATCCAGCGTTCGTTCGCACCGGCCGGCTATCTGCTTGTCCGGATCGACCGGCAGGTGTTCCGGCTGGACAGCCTCGGCGAAGACATGGGCGTCGGCGCCGTCTCGCTGCTGTTCGACCGGGACGGGCAGCTGATCGCGGCGACCGCGGACGACGCGTTGTCCGGCGCGGATTATGCCAGCCTGCTGGCCAGCGAAGACAAGACCGTGGAAATCAACGATCGGCATTACGTGCTCGTCAAGCAGCACTCGGACATTGCCGGCTGGACGCTGCTGATTCTGACGCCCGTCGAAGCCATTACGAAAGGCATATTCATTCTGCGCGCGGCCATCATCGTATCCGCGGCCATCGGTTCGGTCCTGTTCATCATTTTCTCGGTGCTGCTGTCCACCGCGATCACGCGGCCGGTTCTCCGCCTGATCAAGTCGATGCGCAGCGTCCGGTTCGGCGAACTGAAACCGGCCGAACACATCTCCTCGACGGCGGAAATCGGCGAGCTGGTCCACACCTACAACCAGATGGTCGGCAACATGAAGGAACTGATCCGGCTGGTCTACGAGAAGGAGATCATGCAGAACCGGGCCGAGTTGAAAGCGCTGCAGGCGCAGATTCATCCGCATTTTCTGTATAACACGCTGGAAGCGTTGTACTGGTCCCTGCTGGAGAAAAATGAAGACGAGCTCGCCGATTACGTGGTGGCGCTTTCCGAACTGTTCCGCTACACGATCACGGGGCACAACCGTGAGGAATGGGTGACGCTCGCCGAAGAGCTCGAGCAAATCCGGCGCTATCTGCTCATCATGGGCATGCGGTTCGGCGACCGGCTGTCGTGGCGCATCGATTCGGAGATGGACGACAACCGTCTGCTGCTGCCGAAGTTGATCCTTCAGCCGCTCGTGGAGAACGCGATCCAGCACGGCATCGAGAACAAGATCGGTGCGGGATTCGTCTCGGTGACGGTGAAGCGCTCGCAGGAACCCGGCTATTTTCACGTTATCGTCGAGGACGACGGGGCGGGGATGAACGAAGAGAAGCTTCGGAAAATCCGCTCCAAGCTCGCCATGGGCGCCGACAAGGCGATGGAATCATCCGGTTACGGCATCACCAATGTGCAGCAGCGGCTGCGGCTTCATGCACGCAGTGAGACGGCAAACATAAGCGTGCTTGCCATCGAGAGCCGCGAGGGAGAGGGCACGACCGTCACCTTGACGATACCGATCCGGACGGAGGTTGTAGAACATGAACCCGCATACCATCTTGATCGTGGATGATGAGCCTCGCACGCGCACCGGGCTCTCCCGGATACTGGAAGCGTGGAACGGCGGCCGCTATGCGATCCGGGCGGCCGCGGACGGCCGCGAAGCGCTCGGCATCCTGGAGCGCGAACGGGTGCGGCTCCTGATCACCGACATCAAGATGCCGGAGATCAGCGGGCTGCATCTGGCCGACACCTTGAAGGCGATGCCGGAAGAGGAGCGGCCGGCGATCATCCTGATCTCGGGCTACGCGGAATTCGAGTTTGCCCAGCGGGCGATTCAGCTCGGTGTCGTCGATTACCTGCTCAAGCCGATCGGGCGGGAGAAGCTGATCTCGGCTGTCGAGCGGGCTCTGGCCCAGGCCGAAGAGCGGGCGCGCATCGGCAGGATGGAGAAGGTGGTGGACCGCGAGCTGCTTCAGACCGGCGATACCGGCAGACCGCTCAGCGATCCGGTGCGGGAAGCGCTGGAATACATTGACGAAAATCTCGATCAGCCGTTCACGATGCGCGACGCCGCAACCCGCGTCCATCTCAATCCGAGCTACTTCAGCGTATTGTTCAAGGACGAAATGGGCATGACGTTCAGCGAATACGTGACGCGCAGGCGGCTGCAGCGCGCGAAGGACATGCTGCTGCGCACGAAGCTGACGGTCGCGGAGATCGCGGAGCGCGTCGGGTATCAGTCGGCGAAACATTTCGCGAAGATGTTCCGCCAGTATGAAGGCAGCAGCCCGGGAGACTACCGCAATCATTCGTCCTGAGGGCGCCTGATCGGAAAGGGGGACAGATCGTGAAGATCCGCATCCCGGCGGCGGCATCGGTCATGCTGATCGCCGCGCTGCTGCTTGCGGCCTGCGGCAGCGGCGAAGCACCCGCGGCGAACGCGGGCGAGAGCGTGACGATCCGGCTGATGTCGCCGTGGCCGCACATCGGATCGTTGCAGAACGAACTGGTCGAACGCATTATCGAGGAGTATATGGACGAGCATCCGGGTGTCACGGTCAGTCTGGAAGCGCTTGAAAACGAGTTGTACAAGGACCGGCTGAAAGTGCTCTCCGCATCGAACGCGCTGCCGGATGTCGGATTTACTTGGGCGGCGGGATTTCTCGATCCCTACGTGGAAGGCGGCCTGTTCACCCCGCTCGACGACCTGCTGGAGGATGAGCTGGGCGGACAGTTCGTCTCCGGCACGACGGAGGCGTACGAGAAGAATGGCATGACCTACGCGGTGCCGGTCGAACTGAACATCGTGCCGGTATTCTACAACAAGGACATTTTCGCGCGCTGCGGTCTGGTCCCCCCGCAGACGTTCGACGATCTGAAGGAGGTCATCCGGCGCTTGAACGAGGCCGGCGTGACGCCGATCGCGCTGGGCGGCAAGGACGCCTGGACGCTGTCCTTCTGGTTCATGTATCTGGTCGACCGGGTCGGCGGAGCGGATCTGCTGGATCAGTCGATCGCGATGTCCCGGTTCACCGATCCCCGGATTGTCGAAGCGGCCCGGCTGACGCAGGAACTGGTGGAGCTGGACGCTTTTCACGACGGATTCATGGGCATGTCCAATGAAGAGGCGAAGGCTGCATTCATGGCGGAACAGGCGGCCATGTTCGCAATCGGCACATGGGAAGTGCCGAATTACACGACGAATCCGAACGTTGCGGAATCGTTCAAGGATAAAATCGGCTTCTTCCCCTTCCCGCTCGTCGAAGGCGGCAAGGGGGAGCTGAACAACTGGATCGGAGGCCCCGGTCTCGGCCTGTTCGTGGCGGAGAACTCGAAGGTGAAGGAAGAGGCCAAGCAGTTCGTCGCCTATTTCGTCAAAATATGGGGAGAACGCGCCGTGACGGAGGCGGGCATCATTCCAGCGACAAAAGTGAACACGCGTTCTGTTCACCTGCCGCGGATGTTCAGCGATCTGCTGAACGAACTGCGGACGGCGAACAAGGTGACGCTGTACGCGGATGTGCAGATGAAACCGGTTGCGGCCGAGGAACATTACACGCTTGTTCAGGCGCTGTTCGGCGGGGCGGTCTCGCCGGAAGAATTCGCGCGCAGGCAGGAGATGGCGCTGATCAAGAGCCGCTGAACCGGACCGGACAAAAAATGTCGGGGACTGGCTGTAACTTTTTCGGGGAATGCTCCGTCTGTGAAGGTGCAATTGCAGCACTTTGTGGAAGGGAGCGATGAGAAAACCATGCGACAACCCCGGAAATGGCTGGCCGTCATGACGACGGCGGGATTGCTCGTTGCAGCGGCTTCGGCCGGCGCGGACGGAATCGGACAGAAAATCAGCGGGTGGCTGAGACCCGATATCATGGTTGCCGTCGACGGCGCCGAAACCGGAATGAAGCCGGTCATCATTGAAGGCAAAGCTTATCTCCCCGCCCGCGGCATCGCCGAAGCGACGGGATACGAAATCCATTGGAAAGGCAACCGCATCGAACTGTCGGGTGCGGAGGACGAGGAACAGTACATGACGTTCATGGGCTACATTAACGGCGTGACGCAGGACGGCGACCGGTGGCGGATTGATGTGATCGGTCCGAACAATTGGCTCATCCTGTACGCGGACAAGGAGACGGTGCTCACCGATGCGGAAGGTAACCCGTTCGCCGCGGAAGATCTCGCGACGGGCATGGCCATCGAAGCGGAATACGGCCCGATGGTGGCGATGAGCTATCCCGCCCAATCGCATGCCGCGTCCATCAAGGTTATGCAGCAGCATCTGGTGGCCAAGCAGGTCATCCATTCGGTCGAGAAGACGGAGGACGGCTGGCGCATCGCGCTTGCCGACGAGGAAGGCGGCGAAGTCAAGCTGATGCTCCTTGCCGGTCCGGAGACGCTGATCGTCCGCTCCGACAAGCAGCCGGCGGATGCGGAGCTGCTTGAGCCGGGGCTGGTGGTGCGCGCCTATTACGGCCCGGCCGTCATGAAGAGCCTGCCTCCGCAGAGCCACGCGCAGTACATCGAAGTCGACGACCAGCGCGAATGGTTGGCGCCGGCGGAAGAGCAGGAGTACCGCGAGCTCGCCTGGAAGCAGCTTTCGGATGAGGACAAAGCGCACCTGATCACGGCGAAGGATGAGGCATTGGTCGAGCTGATTGACGCCGCGAACGCGGCCGTCATCCCGCTGGAAGGCAAGGAGCAGCTGCTGGAGGACATCCGCGCGAACGGCGGCAAGCTGGTCGCCGTAACATACAAGACGGACCAGGACGCGCTGCTCGGACCGCTCACGGTCCTCTTCGACCCGGAGACGAAAGAAGTCATCGGGCACATCGTCAGAATGTAAATCATCTTCGGCTTATCGGAGAATAGAAGAACTGCCGGCTGGATGCCGGCAGTTCTTCTTGCAGTACGGCGTGCCCAGAAAGCACGTATCTTCTAGCCGATGAAAGTCCGGCCACGGGAGGGGCCAAGCCCCCGTGTAGCCAGGATGCCTGCGTACGGCGAAATCCGTGCGTAAAAGCGTATCGACGGAAGTACCTGTCAGAGACAGGGCGAGCAACATGTCAGGCCGTAACATCAAGTGAATCCTGCCGCGTCGTCAAAAAGGCCTCGCAAGAGGGAAAAGAGGAAGCCGAGCCCCGCGTACATGGGCGAAGGC